>NZ_JAUZMZ010000174.1:0-9457 GCF_036327435.1 Rhodococcus chondri
TGATCGCGGTGAGCAACTGCGTGAACGACGGCATGCCGGAGCGCGGAACGTTCGGGTAATAGGTGCCGCAATAGAACGGGGCGCCGTCGGGCGTGAGGAAACACGTCATGGGCCACCCGCCCTGTCCGGTCATGGCGACCGTGGCGTTCATGTACACGGCGTCGATGTCGGGGCGTTCTTCCCGATCGACCTTGATGCACACGAAGTGCTCGTTCATGACAGCCGCGGTCGCGTCGTCCTCGAAGGATTCGTGGGCCATGACGTGGCACCAATGGCAGGCCGCGTAGCCGACGGACAACAGGATGGGCACATCCCGGTCGCGTGCCTCCGCGAGCGCTTCATCGCCCCATTCCTGCCAGTGCACCGGATTGTCGGCGTGCTGGCGCAGATAGGGGCTCAGAGAGTAGGCCAGTCGGTTCGCCATACACCCACGCTACGTCGCGGGTGTACGGCTCCGGATCAACCCGCGGTCTTCGGAGGCTGCTCGGGGTCGACCGTGGCCCGCTCCGGCTCGGTACCGTCACCGGCCACACCGCGCACCGTGCCTTCGTCGGCCGCCTGATCGGGTTCGGGGTGTTCGGGCTCGAATGTCTCGGGCAGTTTGCCGAGCCGCTTGTTCATGTTCCAGATGAGCAGAGCTGTCGCGACGAGCAACACGACGATCAAGGCGAGACCGAGCGGCGAGGCCTTGCCGAACTCGGGGCCGGTCGGGTCCTGCGCAAGGACCGCCACCGTCAATGTGCCTAGGGTCATCTCACCTGTCCGTCCTCGATGCCCGCGAACAGATCCGATTCGGGGATCTTCGTGTGTACGCGGGTCTTGGCCAACTCGAACTCCTCGGTCGGCCACACCTTCTGCTGAATGTCCAACGGCACCGCGAAGAACGACCCGTTGGGGTCGATCTGTGTCGCGTGGGCCCGCAATGCGTCGTCCCGGTACGGGAAGTAATCACCGCAGGTTATCTGGGTTGTCACGCGGGCCATCAGGTCGCCCTGCTCGGTGCGCCACCGGCTGAGCCACTGCTCCATCGGGAACGGTTCGCCGCGACGCTCGTATTCGTCGCGGAACAACTCGATGCGTTTCCGGATGAAGCCGTGCGAGTAGTAGACCTTGAGCACTTCCCACGGCTCGCCGAGTTCCGGGTGGTACGAGGGGTCGGCCGCAGCCTCGTACGCCGCCATCGACACCTCGTGGCAGCGGATGTGATCGGGGTGCGGGTAGCCGCCGTTCTCGTCGTAGGTCGTCATCACGTGCGGCCGGAATTCGCGGATCGCCTCGACGAGCTTGCGGGTGGGCTCGTCGAGCGGAATGACCGCGAAGCAACCTTCTGGTAGCGGCGGCTTGGGATCCCCCTCGGGCAGCCCGGAGTCCACGAAGCCGAGCCAGCGGTGCTGCACGCCGAGGATGCGGGCGGCCTCGGCCATCTCTTCGCGACGAACCTCGTCCATGCGCTCACGGATGCCGGGCACGTCCATCGCAGGATTGAGGATGTCGCCGCGTTCGCCACCCGTCAGAGTGACGACCAGGACGTCGTGCCCCTCGGCTGCATAGCGGGCCGTGGTAGCGGCACCCTTGCTCGACTCGTCATCGGGATGGGCATGCACGGCCATGAGCCGTAGTCCGCTCACGTGTTTCCTCCACCTCACCGTCGTGTGCATCGTCGTGACCACCCCCACCACCGCCTACGCGGGGCCGTTCGGGTCCTTCCCCTATAGTTCCACCTGACAACTCCTCCGTCAGCCGTGCCCCCACGGCATCCCCGGTCCACCTGCCCGGGCAGGAAAGCAAAGTGATGCGCGACACCTCCACGAACGACCGCTATCCGTCCGACCGGTACCCCTCGAAGAGCAGGTCCAGCCGCGGCAAGCGGTGGGGTTTCACCGTCCTCGGACTCCTCGCCGGCGTGCTGCTGACGGTTGTGCTGTATCAGCAGCGAGGGACCGCGGAGATCGAGTCCGAAGTGGTGTCGTTCGACATCATCGACGATTCCACTCTGGATATGCAGTTGAAGGTGACGCGCAAGGACCCGTCGCAGGACGCGGTCTGTGTCATCCGGGCACGGTCGAGGGACGGCAGCGAGACCGGGCGGCGCGAAATCTTCGTTCCCGCTTCCGACTCGTCGACGGTAGTGCTGGCCTCCACGGTGAAGACATCCCAGCGACCCGGCATGGGCGACATCTACGGTTGCAGTTTCAACGTTCCGGACTACCTGCGCGCACCCTGATCCCGCCTGATCGTCGCAGCCCGAGGCGGCTGCGATCAGCAGGCGGCCACTGGTAGTGGTGCTAGAATGGTCGGATACACGGTTCCACCCATTGGGGCCGTGTATTGCTGCATAGGAAACAGTACGGTCCCGTTCACCACTTTCTGGGGGAGCCAACGGGGACTGTGCTGTCGCGGTCGTTGCACGTGCACGACTTGTCCACGGAGCCGGGGGCTCCAACCCGAAGGAAGTGATCGAGGATGACCGAGACCCAGGTGACCTGGCTGACAGAGGAGTCGTACGACCGACTCAAGGCTGAACTGGATCAGCTCATCGCGAATCGTCCTGTCATCGCGGCCGAAATCAACGAGCGGCGCGAAGAGGGTGACCTCAAGGAGAACGGCGGTTACCACGCGGCGCGCGAGGAGCAGGGACAGCAGGAAGCGCGTATCCGCCAGCTGCAGGAACTGTTGAGTACCGCGAAGGTCGGTGTCGCCCCCACCGAGTCCGGTGTCGCACTCCCCGGCTCGGTCGTCACGGTGTACTACGACGGTGACGAGAGCGACAAGGAAACGTTCCTCATCGCGACCCGTGAAGAGGGCGCGCGGAACAGTGAGCTCGAGACGTACTCGCCCAGCTCTCCGCTCGGCAAGTCCCTCCTCGAGGCGAAGGTCGGCGAGACCCGCGAATACAACCTGCCCAACGGCACCACCATGAAGGTGACGTTGGTCAGCGCAGAGCCGTACCGCGGCTGAGCGACGAACACGTCACGAAGGCCCGGCCGGAATTCCGGCCGGGCCTTCGTGTCGATTCGCGGCTTCCAGAGAGCCGGTCTGCGCTGCTCAGAAGATCCGGCGTGCCTTCATGTCGGGAGAGACGGCCCCGACACGGACCACGTCGCCCGTAGTGGGGGCATGCACCATCTGCCCGCCGCCGATGTAGATGGCCACGTGTCCGGGGCCCGCAGCCTGCCAGTTGCCGAACAGCAGGTCGCCGGGCCGGGCCAGCGCGAGTGGAATCTCGGTACCGACGCGCCACTGGGTCTCCGAGGTGCGCGGCAACGCGATGCCGGTCGCGGCGTGCACCGCGTACGACGTCAGACCCGAGCAGTCGAAGCCGCCACCGGACGGCCCGTTGATGTTGCCACCGCCCCACACGTACGGCAGTCCGAGGAACTTGAACGCCAGGTCGACGACGCGGTTGCCCGTGTCGCTGAGCGCGCCCATGCCGATGCCCAGCCCCAGGAAGGGCGACAGCAGTCGCGCGAACGCCACTTCCGTGGCGCGGATCTTGGCGACGTACGGCTTGGTCTGATTCTCGTAGTCCGGTGACCCCGAGG
Organism: Rhodococcus chondri; assembly: GCF_036327435.1. NCBI lineage: Bacteria > Bacillati > Actinomycetota > Actinomycetes > Mycobacteriales > Nocardiaceae > Rhodococcus > Rhodococcus chondri. The sequence goes on from NZ_JAUZMZ010000174.1 coordinate 3,543, forward strand.
GCATACCACCGGACCTGCGCACCGCGCCGGCACCGGCGTTGTACGCGGCCAAGGTGAGGTCGAGAGTGTCGCCCTCCACCAGCCCACGTTGCTTCCAACCCTCGATCAGCTTGTAGCTGTCGCAGAGATACTGCCCCGACGCCATCACCGGATCGGCGATACCCAGGACATCGGCCTTGCCGTCGCCGTCCGCGTCCTTGCCGTAGGCGTCCCATGTTCCGGGCATGAACTGTCCCGGACCCTTCGCGCCTACCGGCGACACCGGGGCCGTAGGTCCGTACCGGAAGCCGTTCTCGGCCGAGTAGAGGGCTGCAAGCACCGGGGCCGTGATGCCTTCACAGATCGAGCCGGCCTTCTTGAGCCAGGGCGCGAAGACGGCAATGGCGCCGATGGGAGCGAGGCCCGTGCCGGGAAGAATCGCCGGGACCGACGGAAGTGCGACACCGGTACCGGGGACGACGCTTCCCGGGAGCGGGCCGACCGGTTGTTGCACGGGCGGAGGACTCGGAACGATCCCCCACGCGTTCGGCCGGGGTGCCGGCGCCGCGGGCGGTAGCGGAGGGGGTTCCGGTTGCGGATGCAACTCCGCGACGGCCTCCGCGGGCAGGTGCGGTTCGATTGCCGCCGCGACCGATTCGGTGGTGTCCGCGACTGTCTGCTGCGCTCCCGCCTGCATCGGTTCGGGTAGCGAGGCGACAAATTCCTCGAGTTGCCGGTCGGTCTCCGGAGCCGTCGTCTCGAATGATTCGATCGCCTGATTGACCTGATCTTTTATCTCTGCCGGTATGTCTGCTCCCTGCACCAGGGCACTCGCTGCCGTAGCCACTGCCACGATGACCGCAGACGGGTCGACCGACATACGCAACCCCCACATCCCATTGCCGAACGCATTCACCGTACTTGTGACATCCATCACCGGTACGTGTTCTCTAGATTGATATCACATATATTTAGGAACGCGTTACAGTTTTGATTCTGGTGTGGCGCAGGTGGCGCAAGACACTGATGTGACGTCCTCGTTCAAGATCTTTCTCTTCATGATCGACGATTCGGCGCGTCCCGTCCCGCACCGCGCGTTCACTCGAGAATGCGCGAAAGTGGATCGCGATTGATTTGTTACAAAACATTCACGCCTGCAACGTCCTTGTAACAAACCACAAACACGAATCGAAGAAGGGAACAAGAAGACACGCCACTTCAGAACGGACTGCCTACGATGACTCAACCTCCGCAATCCCCGTACGGGCAGCAACCACAGGGAGGGCAGTACCCGCCGCAGGGAGGTCAGTACCCGCCGCAGTACGGAACGCCTCAGCCCCAGCCGCCGAAGAAGCGGAAGAAGTGGCCCTGGATCCTGGCCGCAATCGCGGTGTTTTTCGTCATCATCGCGGTCTCTTCGAACGGTGAAAGCGAAGAGTCGACCAGCACCGGCGGAAACAGCGGAAATGGCAGCAGTTCCCAGGACACCGACGCATCCACAGTCGGTATCGGCGCCGAAGTCCGAGACGGCCAGTTCGCTTTCACGGTAACGGAAGTCGAGACTGCAATCACCCAGGCCGGCGACAATCCCTATGCGAACAAGGTTCCGCAAGGGCAATTCGTATTCGTGCATGTGGACGTGAAGAACATCGGCGACAAGGCCCAGTCCTACTTCGGATCGAACCAGAAACTCATCGATGTCCAAGGTCGCGAGTTCGCCAACGATACGGAAGCGGAAATTTACGCCAACGACGACTTCACCATTGGCGACATCAACCCCGGCAACACCGCGTCGGTAGTCGTAGTCTTCGATATTCCCGCCGACGCTCAGCCGAAGACCCTCGAGTTGCATGACTCGATGTTCTCCGGTGGAGCAACCGTCAGCATCGGCTGACAACAGGTACGACGCCGACAACACTTACGGCTGAGCGCCTTCGATCGAGGGACGCCCCCGGAATCCACCAGAGGAGCCGGGGGCGTCCGCATGTTTCATGGCCGAATCCCAGCGCAAGGGTGATCGTGGCGCTAGGGCTGCTCGAAGGGATTCGACAGCACTTCGACGAGCTGCACCGGGTCCACAGTGTCGGCAGTGAGCAATGCGAGCAGCGGCTCTTGCTGCTCCACCGAGATCACCGTCGCTCCACCGACGATTTGCGAACGATCTCCCACGGATGCGACGCGCACGCAGAGCAACGCTCCGGCGCCCAGTTCCGATGCCACCACCGGCGCATGGACCTCTCGTCGCTCCTCCGTGCGCACATCCCGAAGGGTCAGCATCTCCCCCGCCCCGACACCCTCCACCTCGTACACCGACCGTCGAGCCTGCAACCACTGCTCTCCGAGCTCACGCTCGTCGGCGGGTAGCAGTTCGCCACGACGTTCCAGGAATTCGGCCCAGCCGCCACCTTCGAAGAGCAGCACGTCGTCGATCAGCGGGTCGCCCAGCGCCTCGATCACCGCGTCCTCGTCGTCGCTGTAACCGGCGCGTGCCTCGGCCAACGTGAATTGCTCGTCGGCCCAGGAGAATTCCGTCAGGTACTGGCGGCCTTTGAAATACAGCCAAGGTGTGCGCTCCTCCAGCGAATGATCCGCCTTGCCGAGGTGACACACCTTGTACTTGCGGCCCGACCCACACCAACAGCGATCGTTTCGACCCAGGCCCGGCCGCTCGGCCGGCTGGAAGTACTGCACCAGGCCGTACAGCGGATGCTCATCGCCACCCGGCACGCGGGCGAGCAGCGACAGGCTCCGGACCGCGTCGCCTCGGTCGGAGGCATACCGGGCCAGATCGACCAGCGCCAGATCGAACTCGGCGTCCCGATCGACGGCCTTTTCGTAATAGCGTTCCGCATCGCCGATCCTCGCGTCGGCCTCCGCCGCGCGCCCGGCGAACCAGAGCACACCGGCCGCTGCACGCCGCGGTCCGCGCTCGAGCACGAACAGGGCGGCACGCTCGATTGCGCCCGGCGCGAGATCCTGATCGAACAGTTCGTCGAGGACCGTCGCCGCAACATCCGGATCGGCCAGCGCTTCGTAGAGCCGCGACTTTCCTTCGGCGAACCGAGCCTCGAGATCTGCGTCGTCCCCGTGGTCGATAGCGTCCACCAGCGACGCGAACAGTGCGACGCCGGGCACGGCCTGGACCGGAATGCCGAGTTGGTCGGCGTACGCGTCGAACATCGAACGGCTGATGTACCCCTCGAAGTCGAACCCGCGGGGCGCCACGAGATCGCCCATCCTCTCGTACCCCGCCGGCTCGAGCATCTCGGTCAGTGGCACGGTCGCGATGGTGAAGGCGCCGGGCGCGTCTGCCATGGTCTGCAGCACCACGTCCTCGAGGTTCGCGGCCTCACCGTCGGCGCAGTGCTGTTCGAGGGCGCGGATCAATGCCGGCACCGGATCATGATCGATCTCGCCGATGAAGGCGTGCGACACCCGCCCACCCGACGCCGTGAATACGACGACGTCTCCCGGAGCACGCTCGGCGAACGTGCCGGCAGGAAACACGAGCACCTCGGCGCCGACCGTCTCGTCGAAGGAGATCCCGCGTTCGGTCAGGCGCTCTGGGTCCTGTTCGGTGAACACGAGTTCGGACTCGTCGTCCGAAGCGAGCACGAGCATCGGAGAGATGTCGGCGACCGGCAACACATCGGACGCGATCTCCCGCGCGGTGAGCCGAAGAGTGAGACAGCGACCTTCCAGCAGCGCATCGAGCGCGACGCAACGCCCGTCCGGAACCCAATCGAGCAGAGGGTGGTCCGGCAGATCCTCGAGCCGGTCGACGAGATCGTCGGTGTCCTCGAATCCTTCTGCGACCAGATGCTCCGCAAGATCCTCGGTGGTAAGGGGGCCGTGCTCACGCAGCAGGCCGAGGGCAAGATCGAGAAGGGCACGGTCGGCGAACTCGGTGTCGGTCACATGCGCGATCCTACGGGGACTCCTTTCGGGTGCCCGAAGACAGATTCGGGACGGGACATCGCCCGGGCGGCTTCGATCTCCTGCAGACCCGCAGCACACCTTCGACTCTCGTCGCCACGCAGCACGCACCATGATCCGAATCCCTTCGGCTCCAACAGGATACGAGACAGCGACCGCGAGGCGGACCGCTATTCGATCCGGACGACGTATCCGGCCGCGGCCAGCGCTTCGAGCACATCGCGGCGGTGTTGGGGACCGCGGGTCTCCAGCGTCAGCGCGACCTGCACCTCGTCGAGGGCGAGTTTTCCGGTGGTCCGCGAGTGCACGACGTCGACGACGCTGGCGTCGACGTCACCGACCACCCCGAGGAGCGCGCCGAGCGCTCCGGGCCGGTCGGGGATCGCCACCCGCACCGACAGGTAGCGGCCGGCCACGCGCAGTCCGTGTCCGATGACATGGGTGAGCACCAGCGGATCGATGTTGCCCCCCGAGAGCACAACCGCGACCGGACCGTCCAGAGCGAGGTCCGAGCTCATCAGCGCAGCGATTCCGGCCGCACCGGCGGGCTCGACGATGAGCTTGGACCGTTCCATGCACAGCACCAGTGCACGCGCGAGGGCGTCGTCGCTGACGGTGACGACCCGGTCGACCAGGCGGTGGACCAACGGAAACGGCACGGTGCCGGGCAATCCCACGGCAATGCCGTCGGCGAGGGTAGACATCGTGGACAGCCGCTCGGGACGCCCGGCGTCGAGCGAGCGGGGCCATGCCGCCGCGCCTTCGGCCTGCACACCGATGATCCGCACGCCTGGACGCACCGCGGCCAGAGCCGCCGCGACGCCCCCGAGCAGTCCCCCACCGCCGGTGGGGACGAGCACCGTCTTCACGTCCGGGAGTTGCTCGACGATCTCGAGCCCGACGGTGCCCTGGCCCGCGACGATGTCCACGTGATCGTACGGGTGGATGAACACTGCCCCGGTGTCCACAGCGAATTGTTCTGCCGCAGACAGCGATTCGTCGATCGTGTGACCGACGAGGTGCACGGTGGCACCGTACGCGCGGGTCGCCGCCAGCTTCGGCAGGGCCGCACCGATCGGCATGAACACCGTCGATGTGATCCCGAGCTGCGTGGCCGCCCACGCGACACCTTGCGCGTGATTACCGGCGCTGGCGGCCACCACCCCGCGGGGCCGTTCGTCGGCATCGAGCCGCGCGATCCGGTTGTAGGCGCCGCGCGGCTTGAACGACCCGGTGCGCTGGAGGTTTTCGCATTTGAACGAGACGGGGACACCGGCCCGGTCGCTGAGCGCGCGCGACGCCAGCATCGGTGTTCTTCGCACCACCGGCTCGAGCAGGGCCGCGGCGTCACGGATCTGCTCGACACCGACCGTCTCTCCGCCCGCACTCATCGATCCAGCCTAGGCAACTCCACACCAGCGGTTGCGGGAAAGCGGAAAGGCGCCCCCGGAAGGGCGCCTTTCCAGGTGTGGCAGTGGTCAGCCGAGGGCCTGCTCGATGTCGGCGAGCAGGTCGGCGGCATCCTCGATGCCGACCGACAGGCGCACCAGATCGTCGGGCACTTCGAGCGCGGACCCGGCGGTCGAGGCGTGCGTCATCGCCCCCGGATGTTCGATCAGCGACTCGACGCCACCGAGCGACTCGGCGAGGGTGAAGATCTCGGTGCGCTTGCAGAAGTCCAGCGCTGCCTGCCTCCCACCGGCCAGGCGGAGCGAAATCATGCCGCCGAAGCGGCGCATCTGCTTGGCGGCGTACTCGTGACCCGGGTGCGAGTCGAGGCCCGGGTACAGGACCTTGGTGACAGCCTTGTGGCCCGACAGCAACTCGACGATCTTCTCGGCGTTGTCGCAGTGGCGTTCCATGCGGACGGCGAGAGTCTTGATGCCGCGCAGGGTGAGGAACGCGTCGAACGGGCCGGGAACCGCGCCTGCCCCGTTCTGCAGGAACGCGAACGCGGTGTCGAGTTCCTCGTCGTTCGTGACGAGCGCACCACCGACCAC
>NZ_JAUZMZ010000175.1:0-9313 GCF_036327435.1 Rhodococcus chondri
GATGCCGTCTCCGAAGTCGCCGAGCGGTGGTGCAGCGCCCTCACGGGTCTCGCCGCGCATGTCGCCCGGCCCGACGCGGGCGGCCTCACCCCGTCCGACCTGCCGCTCGTCGCAGTGCGTCAGCCCCAGATCGACCGCTGGGAATCCGCCTACCCGGGGGTGCGCGACATCTGGCCGCTGCCCCCGCTGCAGGCCGGACTGCTGTTCCACACGCGCCTGGCGGCCGGGTCGCTCGACGTGTACGTCGCGCAGCTGACCCTCGAACTCGCCGGTACGATCGACGCCGACCGGTTGCGGGCGGCCGTCGACGCCGTCGTCGCGCGGCACGCGAACCTGCGCACCGCCTTCGTCTACGACGAGACCGGCGACCCCGCCCAGCTCGTCCTCGACCGGGTCGACGTGCCGTGGCGCGAGGTGGAGGCCGGGGCCGGCCAAGTCGCGGCCCTGCTCGACACCGAGCGGGCGGCCCCGTTCGATCCGGCGCGGCCGCCGCTGCTGCGCGCCGTGCTGGCCCGCACCGGCCCCGACCGGGCGACCTTCGTGCTCACCAACCATCACCTCGTCCTCGACGGCTGGTCGATGCCGCTGCTGGTGCGCGAAGTGCTCACCGGCTACGTCTCCCGCGCGGCGCTGCCCGAACCCGTGCCGTTCCGCGACTACCTGCGATGGTGGACCGAGCAGGACCGCGACCGGTCGCTGCGGGTGTGGGGCGAGCTGCTCGACGGCGTGGCGGAGCCGACGCTCGTCGCACCGCACGCAGGCGACATCGTCGACGAGAACCCCGACGACATCGACATCCCGCTTCCCGAAGAGCTGCTCGACGCGCTCACCGCCCGGGCCCGCGACACCGGCGTCACCGTCAACACGCTCGTGCAGGTCGCCTGGGCACTCGTCCTCGGCCGGTGGCTCGCGCGCACCGACGTGGTGTTCGGCGCGACCGTGTCGGGCCGGCCCGCCGACCTGCCCGGCGTCGAGAACATGCTGGGCCTGTTCATCAACACCGTGCCGGTGCGGGTGCGCCTCGCGCACACCGACACGATCACCGATGTGCTGCGCCGCGTGCAGGACGAGCAGGTGTCGATGCTCGACCACCATCACGTCGGTCTGGGTCAGATCCAGGAAACCGTCGGTGCCGGCACGCTGTTCGACACGCTGACCGTGTTCGAATCGTACCCGGTCGACCGGGCCGGTTTCGACGAGACCACCGACCTGGCCGGCATGCGCGTGATCGGCATCGACGCCCGCGACGCCACCCACTACCCGCTCACCGTGATGGCGATCCTCGAGCCGCGACTGGGGCTGAGCGTGCGCTACCGCACCGACCTGTTCGACCGTGCCACCGTCGAACGCATCGCGCAGCGCCTCGTCGGTGTGCTCGACACTGTCGCCGCGCGCCCGCAGACCCCGATCCGCGACGTCGACATGTTCATCCCCGGTGAGCGCGACACGGTCGCCGGTTTCGAGGGCGGCCCGGTGCGCGACCTGCCCTCGGTCACCCTCGCGGATCTCGTTGCGCAGCAGGCGCAGCGCACCCCCGCCGCAACCGCGGTGCTCGTCGACGGCGGCAGGGCACTGTGCTGTTCGGAGTTCTCGTCGCGCGTGAACCGGCTCGCGCGCTGCCTGATCGCCGACGGCATCGGGCCGGGCGATCTGGTGGGCGTCGCGATGCCGCGGTCGCTCGAGCAGCTCGTCGCGATCCACGCCGTCGTCGCCGCGGGCGCCGCGTACGTGCCGATCGATCCCGATCAGCCCGCGTCGCGCACCGCGCACGTCCTCGACACCGCCTCTCCCGCCCGGCTTCTCGATGCCCTGCCCGATACCGCGGGGTTCTCCGCCGCGCCGATCACCGACGCCGACGACTGGACACCGCCCGAAGTCGCGCCCGGGGTCGAACTGCCAGGCGAGCAGGTACTGCTCGACGGCAACGTCGAAGCCGAAGGCCACGAGTTCGTCTCCGTCGGCGCGTTCTCGATCAGCCACGACGGGACGCTGCTCGCCTACTCGACCGATGTCGTGGGCGACGAGCGGTACACGCTGCGATTCAAGAACCTCACCACCGGTGAACTGCTCGCCGACGAGATCCCCGGCACCGCACCGGGCGCCACGTGGGCGCTCGACCACAGCCACGTCTTCTATCAGACCGTCGACGAGTCGTGGCGGCCCGACACCGTGTGGCGGCACAAGCTCGGCACCGCTCGCGACGAGGACGTGAAGGTCTTCCACGAACCGGACGAGCGGTACTGGGTGTCGGTCGGCGCGACCCGCAGCGAGAAGTACCTCATGATCTGGGTGGGATCGAAGATCACCACCGAGGGATGGATTCTCGAATCCGACAATCCCACAGGCGAATTCCGCGTTCTCCTGCCGCGCCGGGAGGGTGTCGAGTACGGCGCCGAGCACGCGGTGGTCGGCGGACAGGACCGGCTCCTGATCCTGCACAACGACNTTCNCCCCGAGATGGGGGAGAAGGCCGAGAACTTCGTGCTCGCCGAGGCGCCCGTCGACGAGCCGTCGGCGCTGCGCACCCTCATCGAGCATCGGCACGACGTGCGCCTCGAGGATGTCGAGGCCTTCGAAGGTCATCTCGTGCTGGGCTATCGCCGCGAAGCCCTCACCCGGATCGCGGTGTGGCCGCTCACCGACGACGGATACGGCGAGCTCACCGAACTCGAATTCGACGAAGAGCTGTTCGCCGTGGGCCCGGGTGGAAATCCCGAGTGGAAGCAACCCGTGCTGCGGCTCGGTTTCACGTCGTTCATCACCCCGACGCGGGTGTACGAGTATGTCGTCGCCACCGGAGAGCTGTTGCTGCGCAAGGCGCAACCGGTGCTCGGGGACTTCGACCCGGCGCGCTACGTGCAGCGCCGCGAGTGGGCGAGAGCCGAGGACGGCACCGAGATCCCGCTGTCGATCGTGCAGCGCAAGGACCTGCCCGACGGTCCGGCGCCGACCCTGCTGTACGGGTACGGCTCGTACGAGGCCAGCATCGACCCCGGATTTTCGGTGGCACGGCTGTCGCTGCTCGACCGCGGCATGGTGTTCGTGGTGGCGCACGTACGCGGCGGCGGTGAGATGGGCCGGCACTGGTACGAGAACGGCAAGTCGCTCGCGAAGAAGAACACCTTCACCGACTTCGTCGCGTCCGCGAAGCATCTCGTGGACACGGGCGTCACGAGCCCCGACCGGCTCGTCGCCGACGGCGGCAGTGCAGGCGGACTGCTGGTGGGCGCGGTCGCCAACCTCGCGCCCGACCTGTTCGCGGGCATCCTCGCCAACGTGCCGTTCGTCGACCCGCTCACCTCCATCCTCGACCCGTCGCTGCCGCTGACGGTGATCGAATGGGACGAGTGGGGCAATCCGCTCGACAACCCGGAGGTGTACGAGTACATGCGCTCGTACAGCCCCTACGAGAACGTCGAAGCGAAGCACTACCCGGCGATCCTCGCCATCACCAGCATCAACGACACGCGGGTGCTGTACGTCGAACCCGCCAAATGGGTCGCGAAGCTGCGGGCCACCAAGACCGGTGATTCGCCGCTGCTGCTCAAGACCGAGATGAGCGCCGGCCACGGCGGAGTGTCGGGCCGGTACGAGAAGTGGCGCGAGGTGGCGTTCGAATTCGCTTGGGTCCTGGAGACTTCCGGCGCCTACCGGGTGTGATCGCGGCGCGTCGTGATCAGTTTCCACCACCGTAGGAATCGAGCATCTCCTGCGGGAGCGGTTGCTGCATGACGATCTGCGTGCCGTCCCATGCGTAGGTGATCTCCGCGGGACCACCCTGCGGACAGCAGAACGGCTCGTCTCCGGTGAGCCACCGGTACGAGGCGGTCACGGTGGTGTCGGTGGACCCGGCGACCGAGGTGAAGGCATAGGGCTCGGAGGTGCCGGTGCCGAGATAGCGGCCGTCGGCGAAGAACAGGATGTGTTCGGGTGCGGCGGCGCTGTTGCCGCCCACAGCGACCAGCCAGCGTAGGGACGGGCACTGCCCGATGGGCGCGTCGGTCGCCGTCTCGGCTCGCCATGCGAACGTGCCGTCGCCCATGCCCGCCAGAGCCTCGGCAACCGGTGCGGAGTCGAGGTCGAGGCACCGGCCGTTGCCCTGGAGTGGATCCGACGCAACGGGCGCATCGGTCGGTACCGCAGGCGGTGACTGCGCCTGCGGGGTCGATCGGATCGGGGTCGGCGCTGGGGTCACGACCGTCGGGGTCGCCGCCGATTGTTCGCCGGAAGCCGGGGGTGGCGCAGGTGTCGCTGTCGTCGCCGGATCGTCGGTGCCGCACGCGGTGAGCAGTGCGGCCGTGGTGGCGCAGATCAGCAAGGTCGGATGGAGCCTCACGGGTGCCTCCTCGGTCGGTTCCGGACTCGGTGGCCGGACCCATCCGGTACTTCGCGCCGGTCGGGACTCCCGTTAGCCGCGTTACCGCATCGTTGTGGGCGCGTCATGCTCGTAGCTCGTACCGGACTTGCGGTCGTCCGGCACGTCCGTATTCGGTGTGCCTGGCCAGGACACCGTCGTCGGCGAGGCGCTCGAGGTAGCGCCACGCCGTCACCCTCGACACGCCGACGGCGGCACCGACCTCCGCGGCGGTGCGGGGAGCGCCGGCCTCGCGCAGGAAGGCCGCCACCCGCTCGGCGGTGGCCGGGGCGATGCCCTTCGGGCTCGCGGCCCGGGCATCGGAGGAGCGCAGCGCCGCCATCGCGCGGTCGATCTCGTGCTGGCCGGTGGCGGTTGTCGCGTCGTGCAACGCATTCCGGTACGCGAGATAGGCGTCGAGTTTGTCGCGCAGCGCCGCGAACGTGAACGGTTTGAGCAGATACAGCACGATTCCGCGCGACACGGCGGTGCGGACGACGGTGAGGTCGCGCACGGAGGTGACGGCGATGATGTCCGGACCGGGCCGGTACCCGCTCAGTGTTGCCGCCACATCGAGACCGCTCATGTCGGGCAGGCCGATGTCGAGCAGTACGAGATCCACCGGGTTGCCCGCCGCGGCGGCGGCCCTGACGGCCCGCAACGCGTCCGTGCCCGTGTGTGCGACACCGACCACCGCGAATTCCGGCAGGCGGCTCATGTATTCGCGGTGGGCGTCCGCGATGAGGTGTTCGTCTTCGACGATCAGGACACGAATCATGCTGTGTCCTCACGTCGGTCGTGGACCGGCGGCGCGTGGCGCAAGGGGATCTCGGCGACGATCATCGAGCCGAGCGACGGTTCCGTGCGCAGCGTGCCGCCGTACCGTGCGACGACCTGCGTCACCAGCGCCAGTCCGAGACCGTGGTGATCGGACTTGGTGGAGTAGCCGCGTGTCGTCGCGCGCGCGAGCACCTCGGGCGACATTCCCGGCCCGCTGTCGGCAACTTCCACAGTCATCGTCGAATCATCTTCCCGGATAGCAACTTCCACCCAGGGCTCGGGTGAGGTTCGGGCGGCGTCGATCGCGTTGTCGACAAGATTGCCGACCAGTGTGACGAGGTCGCGGGTGCTCAGGCCCGAGGCCGACTCCAGCGCGGTGTCCTCGGTGACGGTCAGTTCGACACCGCGTTCGGCGGCGTCGCCGATCTTACCGAGCAGCAGCGCCACGAGCGCGGGCTCGCGCACCGCGGCGGTGAGCCGATCGATGAGTGCCTGCGACATGGCGAGTTCCTCGGTGGCGAACGCGACGGCCTCGTCCGTGCGGCCCAGTTCCACCCTGGTGACGATGGTGTGCAGGCGGTTGGCGGACTCGTGGGCCTGCGCGCGCAGCGACTCGGCGAAACCCTTCACCGAATCGAGTTCGCCGAGGACACTTTGCAGTTCGGTGTGGTCGCGCAGGGTCACCACGGTGCCCAGTTTGCGGCCCTCCCACGCCACGGCATCGCTGTTGACGACGAGCACCCGGTCGGCGGTCAGGTGCACCTCGTCGCGCACGTCGTCACGGGTCGCGAGGTCGCGCAGGGTTTCGGGCAGGTCCTCGAAGTGCACCGGACCGTCCGGTGACAGTCCCACCAGGCGGCGGGCTTCGTCGTTGACGACATCGATCCGCGGTACCTCGCCGTCGGTGCCCAGCACGAGCAGCCCCTCACCGATCGAGTGGAGTACCGCGTCGTGGTGCTCGTACAGGCGCCGCAATTGATCGGGGGCGAGGCCGAGCGTCTGTCGCCTCAGTCGACGGGCGATGAGGTACGCGCCCACCATCGAGATGGCAAAACCGGCTGCGACGACCCCGAGAATCGTGGGAAGACCGGCGACGAACTCGTTCCAGATGTGTTGACGCGTCACCCCGACCGACACGAATCCGACCAGCTCACCCGTGTCGCCGAGCACAGGGGCGACCGCGCGGATCGACGAACCGAGTGAGCCGGTGTAGGTCTCTGTGAACGTTTCGCCGGTGCGGGCGGGGTCGGTGTTGCCCGTGAAGGGCAGGCCGATCAGCTCGGGGACCGGGTGGGTCAGGCGGATCGCGTCCTCGTTCAGGACGACGACGAAATCCACTTCGGTGGCGAGGCGGACGGCCTCTGCCCGTTCCTGGAGTGTCCCGGCCGGATCGCCGGAGACGATGCCGCGCGCGACCTCGGGGAACAGCGCGGTGGTCTCCGCGACTTCGATCACCTCACGACGCGTCGCCGTGTCGGCGTCCCGCCGCTCGTCGGCGACGAAGAGCGCGCCGGCCACCACCGCCACCACTGCGAACACCACCAGCTGCAGAATCAGCAGCTGCTGCGCGACGCTGAGGGGTGCGCGGTCTCGCCGGTCCACCGTCACCTCCCGCGCCGTGCGGTCACTGCCCGCCCTGAACACAATGCACGCAATCTTCTGGGGCGTCTGCTTCGGCGCCACTATTTCAGCATGACGTGATTCCGGTCACCTGCAGGCGCAGAAAGCACCGATCAGTCACGACCGATATCCCACCGGACGCAAAGGGCGACCATGAGCAGTAGCACCTCACGCGGAACGAAGCGCCGCGACCGTACCCACTGGCTGTATATCGGCGTCGTCGTCGCCGTCGTCGCGGGCATCACCGTCGGGTGGCTCGCGCCCGAGACCGGACAGTCCCTGGGGATTCTCGGGACGATGTTCGTGGACCTGATCAAGATGATGATCAGCCCGGTCATCTTCTGCACGATCGTGCTCGGCATCGGATCGGTGCGGGCCGCGGCCAGCGTCGGGCGTATCGGCGGAATGGCCATGATCTATTTCGTCTGCATGTCGACGGTGGCGCTCGCCATCGGGCTCGGTGTGGGCAACCTGCTCGATCCGGGCTCGGGACTGACCCTCGATCCGGCGAACGCCGGTTCGGGCGCCGAACTCGCCGACAAGGCGCACGCCGCGGGCGGGACCGCCGACTTCGTGTCGTCGATCATCCCCACGTCGCTGCTGTCCGCGCTGACCGCCGGCAGTGTCCTGCAGACCCTGTTCGTGGCGCTGCTCGTCGGCTTCGCCATCCAGGGCATCGGCAAGGCCGGAGAGCCGATCCTGCGCGGTGTCGCGCATGTGCAGAAGCTCGTGTTCCGGATTCTGACGATGATCCTGTGGCTCGCCCCGATCGGCGCGTTCGGTGCCATCGCCAACGTCGTCGGCCAGACCGGTCTGAGTGCGGTGCTGCAGCTCGGCGTGCTGATGCTCGGCTTCTACCTGACGTGCCTGCTGTTCGTGTTCGGTGTCCTCGGGTCGCTGCTGCGCGCCGTCGCCGGAGTGTCGGTGTTCAAGCTGGTCCGGTACCTCGCCCGCGAGTACCTGCTGATCTTCGCGACGTCCTCGTCGGAGTCCGCGCTGCCGCGCCTGATCGCCAAGATGGAGCACCTCGGCGTGGAGCGCACCACCGTCGGCGTGGTCGTGCCCACCGGGTACTCGTTCAACCTGGACGGCACCGCGATCTACCTGACCATGGCCGCGCTGTTCGTGGCCGACGCGATGGGCCGGCCGCTGCAGCTCTCGGAGCAGGTGTCGCTGCTGCTGTTCATGGTCATCGCCTCGAAGGGTGCTGCCGGGGTCACCGGAGCCGGACTGGCGACGCTGGCCGGCGGCTTGCAGAGCCACCGCCCGGACCTGCTCGACGGCGTCGGCCTGATCGTCGGGGTGGACCGGTTCATGTCGGAGGCGCGGGCGGTGACCAACTTCTCCGGAAACGCCGTCGCGACGCTGCTGATCGGCACCTGGACCCGCTCGGTGGATCGCGACCGCATGAACGAGGTGCTGTCCGGGCGGCTGCCGTTCGACGAGAGCATGCTCGGTGACGACCACGGCATGCCGGAGGCACCGAAGGAGCCGTCGCGGCTCGAGAAGGTAGCGGTGTAACTCCCCGAACCCGGAAAGCCCGGCCGGTATATTCCTTGACTGGAATATAAACCGGCCGGGCATTCTGATGTGGTGAGTGACGCGATCTGGGCTGCCCTCGCCGACCCGCACCGGCGCGCGGTGCTCGACCTCCTCCGTCGCGAAGGTGGCTGCACCGTCGGTCGCATCGTCGACGAGCTCGGCGCTTCGCAGCCGGCCACCTCCAAGCACCTGCGTGTGCTGCGGGAGGCCGGAATGGTGCAGGTACACAAGGACGCTCAGCGCCGCGTCTACACGGTCGATCCCGAGGCGGTGGCCCGGGTCGACGCCTGGCTCGAGCCCTACCGGAAGTTGTGGAACGAGAGCCTCGACGCCCTCGATCGCCACCTCGACACACAACCCGGCACTCCGAAACACAGCTGAAGGAGCAGTCATGCACAACCGAGGCACCTACACAGAATTCGACGGCCGCCCCGCAGTGAAGTTCGAACGGGACTATTCCTGTTCCGCCGAACGCGTGTGGACGGCAATCACCGATCCGAACGAACTCGCCCACTGGTTCCCCGCGACCGTCGAGAGCGAGCTGCGGCCCGGCGGAACCATCTCCTTCTCCTTCCCGGACGAACCCGACGCCGCGCCGACCACCGGACGGGTTCTTCTCGTCGACCCACCCCGGCGTCTCGCCTACACGTGGGAGGGCGACGAGCTGCACTTCGAGATCACTCCCACCCCGGAGGGCTGCACGCTGACCTTCGTCAACGTCCTCGCCGAGCGCGACACCGCGGCCCGCAACGCTGCCGGCTGGACACTGTGTCTCGAGATGCTCGACGAGCTATCGGCAGGCACGACCCCGGTGGGAGCCGAGACGCCGTGGCAACCCGTCTACGAGGCGTACGTCGCCGATGGGATGCCGCACGGAGCTGCCGTTCCGGGGCAGTGATCGCGGGCACGATAGCTTGGGGAGTATGACCACGTCCTTGCACAACATTCCGATCAACACTCTCTCCGGTGAGCCCACCAGCCTCGGCGCGTACGAGGGCCATGCGCTCCTCGTCGTCA
>NZ_JAUZMZ010000176.1:0-9198 GCF_036327435.1 Rhodococcus chondri
CCGGCCAGTTCGGCGGCCACCGAGATGACGTAGACGCGAGCGTCGGGGTCCGGTGGAAGATTCCGCGGTCCTCTCGTCTCGGTCATCACGCACCTGCCCATCCTTCACGCGGATCGAAACCACTGGCCTGTTCGGCATCCAGGTACGCGCGCAGCGCTTCGCCGGTCTTGTCGTCGAGGTTCTGCGGGATGGCGACCTTGACGGTCACGAGCAGATCGCCGGCACCGCCGCCGCGCTTGGGGACGCCGCGACCACGAACGCGCAGGATGCGGCCGTCGGCGGTGCCCGCGGGGATCTTCAGTCCGACCCGACCGTCGAGCGTCGGTACCGACACGGTGCTACCGAGCACGAGTTCGCCGTAGCTGACCGGCAATACGACGGTCAGGTCGTCGCCCTCACGACCGAAGACGCGATCGGGACGGACGTGCACGGTGACGAACAGGTCGCCGGACGGGGCGCCGCGCAGTCCCGCCTCGCCCTTGCCGGCGAGGCGCACACGCGCGCCGTCCTTGATTCCGGCGGGAACCCGCACGGTGATGGTGCGCGTCCGGTTCTGGATGCCGTTGCCCCGGCACGTGTGGCACGGGCTGTCGATGATCGAGCCGGTGCCGCGACAGTCGTCGCACGGTTCGGAGAAACCGAACGCTCCCTGATTGCGGGAGACGATGCCGCTTCCGTTGCAACGCGGGCACATTCGTGGGCTGGTGCCCGGTTCGGCGCCGCTGCCGTGGCACGTGGTGCACGGGGCGGGGTTGGTCATGCGCAGCGGAACGGTGACGCCCTTGACGGCATCCCGGAAATCCAGGGTGGTTTCGGTCTCGACGTCGCTGCCGCGCCGAGGACGGGAGCCCTGCGCACCGCCGCCGGCCGCACCACGGTTGAACAGGCCGCCGAACAGGTCGCCGAGGCCACCGTCGCCGGCCGTGCCGCCGCCGAACAGGTCGCCGAGGTCGAAGGTGGTACCGCCGCTGAATCCGCTGCCACCGGTCTGGAATCCGCCGACACCGCCGGGGAATCCGCCGGAGGCGAACATGCGGCGGGTCTCGTCGTATTCCTTGCGTTTGGCCGGGTCGGACAGCACGGCGTTGGCTTCGCTGACCGCTTTGAAGCGTTCCTCGGTTGTGCTGTCGCCGGGGTTGGCGTCGGGGTGCAGGTCCCGCGCCAACTTGCGATAAGCCTTCTTGATGTCGTCCTGCGACGCGTCGGGGGAGACGCCCAGGTCCTTGTAGAAGTCCTTCTCGATCCA
Organism: Rhodococcus chondri; assembly: GCF_036327435.1. Lineage (NCBI taxonomy): Bacteria > Bacillati > Actinomycetota > Actinomycetes > Mycobacteriales > Nocardiaceae > Rhodococcus > Rhodococcus chondri. Next base: position 1,247 of record NZ_JAUZMZ010000176.1, read on the forward strand.
CTCCCGCTGACTCACCGGGCGCCTCCTCCTTCCGCTCTCGTTGTTCTTACTCGGTGCCGGACTCGTCCGGCGCCGTTTCCTTCGGTGTGTCCGCCGGATCTCCGTCGGTCACGGTCACCATGGCGTGCCGCAGGATGCGGTCGCCGAACCGGTAGCCCTTGCGCAGCACCGTCCCGAGCACGGGGTGGTGGCCGTCGCCTTCCATCTGGACGGCTTCGTGCAGTTCGGGGTCGAAGGCGTCGCCTTCGGCGCCGAATGCGGCCAGACCCAGCGAGTCGAACACGCCCGTCAGCTTGTCGGACATGGCCTTGAGCGGTCCGGTCTCGAGGTCGCCGTGCGCGCGGGCACGGTCGAGGTCGTCGAGCACGTCGAGGAACTTCGCCGCGACCGATGCCTTCGCTTCCTCGGCCACAGCGGTGCGCTGGGCTTCGGAGCGACGCCGGTAGTTGGCGTACTCGGCGCTCACGCGCTGCAGGTCCGCGGTGCGTTCGGCGAGTTCCTTCGCTTCCGGCGTGGCGTCCTGCGGCACGTCCGCGACCACGTTCTCGTCTGCTGCCTGCTCTGCGTTCTCGTCCGACGCAGGGGCCGGCTCGACCACCTCACCCTCGAGGGGCTGCGACTCTTCCGGGTCGCGCACCTCGAAGGTTTCGGGGTCGATACGCCGCTTGTCGGTGACGGTCACCGGCTCCTGCTCGGGCTTGGCGGCACTCACTTCTTCTCCGCGTCGGTCGGCTCGTCGACGACCTCGGCGTCGACGACGTCGTCCGCACCGGCCGCGGCACCGTCACCGGCAGCACCGGCACCGGCACCGTCGCCCTGCGCCTCGTAGATGGCCTGGCCGAGGGCCTGCGACTCGGTCGCGAGCTTCTCGACGGCGGCCTTGACCGCGGTGATGTCCGAGCCGGACAGAGCGTCGTTGGCTTCCTTGATGGCCGCCTCGACCTTCTCCTTGACGTCGGCGGGCACCTTGTCCTCGTTGTCCTTGATGAACTTCTCGGTCTGGTGCACGAGCGACTCGGCCTGGTTGCGGACCTCGGCCTCTTCGCGACGCTTCTTGTCTTCCTCGGCGTGCGCCTCGGCGTCCTTGACCATCCGGTCGATCTCTTCCTGGGACAGGCCGGAGCCTTCCTGGATCTTGATCGTGTTCTCCTTGCCGGTGCCCTTGTCGCGGGCGGTGACGTGCACGATGCCGTTGGCGTCGATGTCGAAGGTCACCTCGATCTGCGGGACGCCGCGCGGAGCCGGGGCGATGCCGCCGAGCTCGAACGAGCCGAGCAGCTTGTTGTGCGCCGCGATCTCACGCTCGCCCTGGAAGACCTGGATCTGCACGGACGGCTGGTTGTCGTCGGCCGTGGTGAAGGTCTCCGAGCGCTTGGTCGGGATGGTGGTGTTGCGCTCGATGAGCTTGGTCATCACGCCACCCTTGGTTTCGATGCCGAGGGAGAGCGGGGTGACGTCGAGCAGCAGCACGTCCTTGACCTCGCCCTTGAGGACGCCGGCCTGGAGCGCGGCGCCGACAGCGACGACCTCGTCCGGGTTGACGCCCTTGTTGGGCTCACGGCCGCCGGTCATCTCGCGGACGAGATCGGCGACGGCGGGCATGCGGGTCGAGCCACCGACGAGCACGACGTGGTCGATGTCGCCGACGGCGATGCCGGCGTCCTTGACGACCTGCTGGAACGGCGCGCGGGTGCGATCGAGAAGATCGGAGGTGATCTTCTGGAACTCCGAGCGCGAGAGCTGCTCGTCGAGGAACAGCGGGTTCTTGTCCGCGTCGACCGTGATGTACGGCAGGTTGATGGACGTCGACTGCGAGCTCGACAGCTCGATCTTCGCCTTCTCCGCAGCCTCGCGGAGACGCTGCAGGGCCATCTTGTCCTTGGTCAGGTCGACGCCGTTCTGCGACTTGAACTTCTCGACGAGCCAGTCGACGACGCGCTGATCCCAGTCGTCACCGCCGAGGTGGTTGTCGCCGGAGGTCGCGCGGACCTCGACGACGCCGTCGCCGATTTCGAGGAGGGACACGTCGAAGGTGCCGCCACCGAGGTCGAAGACCAGGATGGTCTGTTCCTTCTCGCCCTTGTCGAGGCCGTATGCGAGGGCCGCGGCGGTGGGCTCGTTGACGATGCGCAGGACGTTGAGGCCGGCGATGGTGCCGGCTTCCTTGGTGGCCTGACGCTGGGCGTCGTTGAAGTACGCGGGCACGGTGATGACCGCGTCGGTGATGTCTTCGCCCAGGTAGGACTCGGCGTCGCGCTTGAGCTTCATCAGCGTGCGGGCGCTGATTTCCTGGGACGTGTACTTCTTACCGTCGATGTCGACGTTCCAGTCCGTGCCGATGTGGCGCTTGACCGAACGGATGGTGCGGTCGACGTTGGTGACCGCCTGGTTCTTGGCGGGCTGACCCACCAGAACCTCACCGTTCTTCGCGAACGCGACGACCGACGGGGTGGTGCGTGAACCCTCGGAGTTGGCGACCACAACGGGCTCGCCGCCTTCCAGAACGGAAACGACCGAGTTGGTGGTTCCGAGGTCGATGCCGACCGCACGAGCCATAATTTCCTCCAAGTGCTGTTCGCCGCGATGCAAGCCGCACCGCGTCAACTTTTGTGCTCACTATGAGCCTGTTCGACTCAACTGAGCGCAGTCGACTCAAGCTTGCACCCGACCGGTTTTCCGCGTCAAGTGAAGTTGAGCCTTATTCGCTCAAGTTGTCTGACACATCCAACGGCAGCCTCGGGAAATTTGTTCCGGGCATGGCATGGATCACACCGGAAACCACGAAAGGGCGGCGCACCGACCGGTGCGCCGCCCTCTCGCTCCTCGCGCGCCGCTCGGCCAGGTCGGCCAGCTGCAAGTCGCTGAAGTACTTCTTCACCGTGTCGTCCACCATGACCACTCCTCGGATCAATTCCAGGAAGTCCGCGGTCGATGCGTTCGCCGAGGTCCGCGCAGCCTCGGACAGGGTCACCACGTGAGCCCGCAGTCGCCGTGTCGCGATCAAGCGCTCGTCCAGGTACTGCCGGTGTGCTGCCAGCACCTCCTGCAGCGACGCCGCTCCGGCCACCACGGTCGCGACCACCTCCAGCGACAACCCGAGCTGGCGCAACGCCAGGACCTGATACAACCGCTGCACGTCGTCTTCCTCGTACAGCCGATGCCCCGACGCGGTGCGCCCCGACGGCTGCACCAGACCGATGTGGTCGTAGTGGTGCAACGTCCGGACCGTCAGTCCCGTCTCCGCAGCGAGCTGCCCGACCTTCCATACCTGCCCGAAACCGGCCTTCTGCATCTCCACTCGCTTCCACCGGCGCCCGTGCGCCGGCAGAGCCGACGCTATGACCTCACGTAACGTCAGGATCAAGCCGAAAATCCACGACGTCAACGCAGCGCGGTGACCACCCCTTCGGCGCTCCGCGCCGCGACGGCCGCGGCCCGGGCGGTGAACGGATCGAGCAGCGGATGCTCGGCACGGGCCCGCCACGAATGCACCGCCGCGACGGCCGCCGCGCGCAGCTGGGCGGGCGCCGCATCGGCCGGCAACCCGAGGCGCTGCGTCGCGCCGATCCCGAAACCACCGATGAGGCGCTGCAGTTCGGCGAGCTCGGCATCGGGTAGCGCCGCCGGCGCCGATCGCAGCCGCCCCAGCAGTCGCAGCTCGGCGAACCCGTGCTGGTCGGCGAGTTCGCGCCGCACCGCTGCCAGCAGCTGCCGGTCGCCGCACGCACACAGCACCCGTTCGAGGGCGAGCAGCGCCGAATGGGTCTTGAGCTGCTCGGCGCGCTGACCGAACTGCACATCGATCACGTGCCGCAGCTCGTCGAGACCGCTGCGTGCCACCAGTTCGGCTGCGAGCGAAGGCGAATCACGCACTCCGAGCTGCACGAGCGCAACGGCCATGCGGATTCCGAACAGTCCGAACCGGTCGACGAGTTGTGCCCGCATCTCCGGCGCCACCGGCAGCGGGATGTCGGGGCGTGCGAATCGGTCGGCCGACAGCATCGCCACCTGCATCTGCTCGGCGGGCACTCGGGAAAGGGCTTCGAACGCGGCGAACTCGCTCTGCCGCAAGGTCCGCGCGGCCAGCGCCAGCAACCCGGCAACCGGAACGACGGCCTGGCACGACCCGGTGCCTTCGAGCTCACCGGTGAACCGCGACGCCACCTCCGTGGCCGACATCATCGCGTCGGCCCGGCCCGCGCCCACCTCGTCGGCCCGCGACACCACCCCGATCACCCCGAGCGGGCCGGATCCACCACCGACGTGCCGTCCGATACGGTCGAGGAACTCGACGTCGGCGGCGCCGAGGGTGCGCATGAGGTAAACCACGGCATCGGCACCGGATGCGGCGTCCGCCGGTGTCAGCAGCGCCAGGGTGCGCGCCGACACCTCCCGCGACAGCGACGAGGTGCCCGGTGTGTCGATGATGGTGGTCTGTGCCAGAGCGCTCGCGGGCCATTCGACGTCGATGCGGTCGACGCGGTCGGCGGTCAGCTCCCCCAGTTCGAACGTCAGCCGGCCGTCGTGCCGCTGCACCGGCACGGCCAGCGAGCGCGTCCCGTCGTACCGGGCCGTGACGGACGGTGTCGAGCCGTGGCGATACCACGTGACGACGCGCGTGCACTCCGTCGCGTCGGTAGGGGCGATATCTTGCCCCACAAGCGCATTGAGCAACGTCGACTTGCCTGCCTTCAGCGATCCCGCGAGTGCCACCCGCAGGGGCTGATCGAGCCGCGCGGCGCATTCGGCCAGCTGCGGGCCCACGGTCGCATCGGCCCCGTACATCGCCTGCGCCTGGGCCACCAGGCGGCGTGCGGCGCTCACGCGGGCGCTCCGGAGAGCCGTGCCGCCCGGGTGCGGAGATCGGTCGACACCGCGACGTGCGCGTCGAGTTCTGCGATGCGCTGCTGCCGTTCCCGGTGTTCGATGGTCGCCGCGTCCTTGGCCGCTTCGAGCGACTCCGACAGCGACCGCAACGTCTGGTCCGCGATCTCGGTGAAGTGATCGCGGAGCCGGCGCTGAATCCACCGCAGCCGGTCCTTCGATTCCTTTCCGACCTGGAAGCTGACGTCGTCGGTGAACTTGCGGATGGCGACCTTCGCGTCGGCGCGGCGCTTGGCGACGCGCGCCTGCTTGTCGTCACGGTACGCCTTGGTGCCCAGCACCACTCCGGCACCCACCGAAATGGGGTTGACCAGCGCCATGCCCATCAGCGTGGTGACCAGACCGAACATCAGGACACCGCCGTACGACCCCTTCATCCCGACCAGCACCTTCTGACCCACCCCGATCCGTCCCGATTCGAGGTCGGCCAGACCTTCGACGGGTTCGAGCAGTCCGGACAGATCGGCAAGATGCAGCGCCGGCAACTGCGCGGCATCGTCGATGGCGAAATGCCCGGACACCGTCTCGGCCAGCGTCAGCGCACGCTCGTGCGCCCACACGAAGTTGTCCCCCACCGATTCGGCGACCTGCTCCCCCAGCCACTGTCCGAGCCGCGGCCACTCGCTGCCCGGGTCGCACTCGTCGACGGCGGCTTCGGCGTCCCGCGTGACCCGTCGCAAGCGGTCCCGCAGGTCGTGGTCGATGTCGGCGGCCAGATCGGCAATGCCGTCGGCGAGGGTGGTCTGCCACCGTGCCGCGCGGGTGCGCAACGCCTCGGCAGTTGCCTTCGCGCGCTGCAGTTCCGCGACGGCGGCCGCCCCCGCGTCGGGCTCACGCAACGCGGCGAGCTCGCTGGCGAGACTCAGAGCGATGTGTTCGACGACGGTGCCGACGTCGTGTGCCACCGCCGACCGTGCCGCGTCGGCGTTGCGGGCGATGACCTGTTCGCGCAGGAACTCGTAGACGCCGGCGAATCCGGATTCCTCCTGCAGCGACGCATCGTTCGTGCGGAGCGCGAATTCGCGCAGCAGCGACGACACTGCCAGTAGCGGCAGGTCGAGGCCGGCGCGCTGCAGGTGCGCGCGGTCGGCGGCGACGATGTCGCGCCAGTGCGGATACAGATCGGTTTTGGTGAGCAGCACCGCCGACCCCGGGCACAGGCTGTGCACCTGGCGCAGAAAGCTCATCTCCGGCGCCGTGAACTCCTGGCTTGTATCGGACACCACGAACACGGCGTCCGCGGACGCCAGCAGCCCCAATGTCGCTGCGGTGTGCGGGTTCCCGTGGCCCCCGACACCGGGGGTATCGACGAACACCAGCCCGTCGGCAAGGAGCGGACTGGGCGCATGCACTTCGAGACGCCGCATTTCCCGGCCACCGGCGTGCGGGCTGCCCGGCCCGACGTGGGCGATCTCGTCGAGGGGGATCTCGACGCGGTCGGGTTCGCCGCCGGCGAGCACCAGTTCCGCGAACATGCGATCGGAGTGCTGCACGAACGTCGGCACCGCCGTCGCCTCGTCGTCACCGACCGAGCACACCTCGAGTCCCAGCAGGGCATTGAGGAACCGGCTCTTCCCCTGATTGAGCGGCCCGACCACGACCACCCTCAGACGCGGATCGACAACGCGGGTACGCGCTGCGTCGAGTCGGGCAGCCAGATCGTCGCGTCCCACCGTGCGGGCGTGCACGGTGGCCGCGTCGATCAGGTCGACGAGTGCCACGCGGCGCGCGGCGGGATCTGCTGATGAATGCTGCATGGCGCTGCGTCGACTCGCCTTCTGTCGTGGGCCGGCTCCGGCACATTATGTCCGTTGACATCGAAGAGCAGGGGAGCCGGCCGAGGAACCGGTCAGGGCAACAGATCGTCGAGGTCGGTGGACGCGGTGCCGTTGGTCTCCGCGGCGCCGTCCGCGCCGCCGAACAGTCCCCCGCCGAGTCCGGAGTCGCCGCCGACATCGCCGGACACCGAGCCGAACAGCCCGCCGGAACCTTCCGCTGCGCCGAACACGTCCCCGCTCAGCGACGACCATGCGTCCGGGGCGCCCGCGAGCTCACCGGACACAGAACCGAGCGGCTCCGAAATCCCGCCGACGACGCCGCCGCCTGCTGCGAATCCGCTATCGAGTGCCGCGCCGAGTCCTGCTTCCAGTCCCGCGCCGGCGTCCGCGGCACCTTCGAGTGCCTGCTCGCTCCCTACGGCGAACGCTTCGTCGAGTGCATACCCGAGCTGACCGGTGGCGTCGGCCCCGGCGCCGAGGCTGCCGCCGATGGTCGTCGCAAGTTGGCTGCCCGCATCCGCCGACAGGTCGAGCGACGCCGACCCGGCACCCTCTTCCGGTGCGCTCGCCGGGGCTACTGCGACGGGTCTGGCCGGGGCCGGAGCTTCGGGCCTCGGCCTGGGTGCCGGACTCGGCGGTGGGCTCGGGCTCGGCGCCAAGGCAGAAATGGGATCGGACACCGAGATCGCCGGAGATCTCGCCGGTGGACTGGGTGCCGCGCTGGAACTCGGTGGGGAGGCCGGCGCCTCGCTCGGTGCGGCCCTGGGCGCCGTGCTCGACGCGGGCGGGACGGTGACCGGCGACCTCGGTACGGCATTGTCGGGCACGCTGGCCGGTGGCCTCGGCGTCGGTGGGGATGCCGCCGCCGATCTCGCGACCGCAGTGAACGCCGCACTCGGAGCGGTCGGCACCGCGACCGGCGGTCTCGGCATCGACGCCGGGCTCGGCTCCTCTCTCGAAGCCGCATTCGGCGTCGGAGGCGATCTCGGCGCCGATCTCGGTGTGGCGCTGGGCGGGCTTCTCGATACGGCGATCGGTGCCGGTGGCGACTTCTCCGCGGCGTTCGAAGGCGCGCTCGCGGGCGGTGCGGACCTGGGTGCAGCGCTCGGTACGGCCTTGAGCGGCAGTCTCGACGTGGGTGCCGAGCAGGTGGGTGCGGTCGAGGGCGCCGTCGGAGCGGTTCTCGACGTGGCAACCGGGCTGGCCGGGGAAATCGACCTCGACGCAGCCGCCGATGCGGCGGCCGGCGCGACCGCCGGCCTCGGGGCATCGCTCGCTTCTTCTCTCCGA
>NZ_JAUZMZ010000177.1:0-9104 GCF_036327435.1 Rhodococcus chondri
CTTGCAGGGATGGTTGGACGAGCGGAGTGCAGCATTGAAACTGGCCGACGGAGACCTGGGGGGAGGCCGGTGAGCCGGCACGGACGGTCCAGCGACGAACATCCCGATGCACCACGACAGGGGCTCTTCTCGGACCCCTATGCGGGAACATACGACAACCCGCCCGGGCGAGGACACACCGGTGAGATCCCGCACGAGCGATCTGCGCCGCCGGCCGGGCGTACGTATCGGGACGACGACGCCGAGACCAACGTCCTGCACTTCGACGAGGGCGTGTTCGACGGCCCACCGCCGGGAGAGTCGTATCCCGAGGACACGTACCCCGAGCAGAACTATTCGGACGACGTCTACTCCGGGGGTTACGCCTACGCGCGACGTGACGACGAGTACGACCCTCGCGACAGCCACGAGTCGTACCCGGAACCCGGGCATCACGCGCCCGGAGCGGCGGATACCTACGCCGAAGACTACGAGGACTACGAGGACTCGGACGCCCAGGCCGTCGAGGAGCGCGCGGTACCCGCACCGGTCGGCGCACCGAAGACCCGCAACCGGACCCGCGGTTCGTCGGCGCGCAGGAAGCGAGGCCGGATCATCGGCGCGCTCGCGGTGGCCATCCTGCTCGTCGTGGTCGTCGGCGGCGGATACCTCGCCTTCCAGCGTTTCTCCGGACCCGGCCTACCCCCCGACTTCACCGGACCGGCGGGGCCCGCAGTGGTCGTGCAGGTCGAGCCGGGTGAAACGGCTCAGGAAATCGCCGGAGAGTTCGCCGAAAAGGGCGTTGTGGCCAGTGCGTCGGCCTTCTTCAACGCGGCCGTCCAGAACACCGGCATGAACTCGCTGCAGCCCGGCTACTACCGAATCCCCACCAACATTCCCGCGGCGGACGCCGTCGCCGAACTCGTCGATCCGGAAAGCCGGGTCGGGGCCCTGGTCGTGTCCGAAGGCCGTCAGCTCCACGACATCCGCGATGTCAATACCGGCGCCGTCCGCAAGGGCATCTACACGTTGATCGCCGAAGCCAGCTGCCTCGAGGGAGAAACCGCCACGAGCTGCCTGACCTACGAGGAGCTCGAAGCCGCCGGTGCCTCCGTGGACCTCGACGCCCTCGGCGTACCCGAATGGGCGCGGGAAGCCGTGGCCAACGTCCCGGACCGCGCCCGTCAGCTCGAAGGTCTGATCGCCGCCGGAAGCTGGGATTTCGATCCCACCGCCGCGCCCGTCGAGGTCTTGCGCAAACTCGTCTCCGAAAGCGCCGACCGATACGAGGAAACCGGGATCACCGAAGCCGCGCCGAAGGTCGGTCTGACCCCGTACGAGATGCTCGTCGCCGCATCCCTCGTCGAGCGCGAAGCGTTGCCCGACGACTTCTCCAAGGTTGCGCGGGTCATCCTCAATCGTCTGGAAATCGGCCAGATGCTGCAGTTCGACTCCACCGTCAACTATGCGCTCGACGAGACGGAACTGGCGACCACCGATGCCGATCGCGCCCGCGTCACTCCGTGGAATACCTATGCGAGCGTCGGGCTTCCTGCGACACCCATCTCGTCGCCGAGCATCGGCTCGCTGCAGGCCGTGGAGAACCCCGAACCGGGTCGGTGGACGTACTTCGTGACGATCGACGACAAGGGCACCACGCTGTTCGCGGACAGCTACGACGAGCACCTGGTCAATACCCGGCTGGCCCTCGAGAGCGGAATCCTCAAAAGTGGCCGATGATCGCGGCGGCCGCAAGGCCGCGGTCCTGGGCAGTCCCATCGCGCATTCGAAGTCGCCGCTGCTGCATCTGGCCGCCTACCGGGCGCTCGGATTGACCGACTGGACGTACGAGCGGATCGAATGCACCGGTGAGCAGCTACCCGGCCTGGTCGCGGGGCTCGGTCCCGAATGGGTCGGACTGTCGGTGACCATGCCCGGAAAGTTCGCCGCCCTCGCGTTCGCCACCGAACGCACCGAACGTGCGGTGACGATCGGGTCCGCCAACACACTGGTGCGGATCGACGGCGGCTGGCGCGCCGACTGCACGGATGTCGACGGTGTCACCGGAGCCTTGCGATCGGGCGGCGTCGGCGACCTGGCCGGCGCGTCCGCGGTGGTCGTCGGTTCGGGTGGTACCGCGCGCCCCGCGCTGGTCGGGCTGACCGAACTCGGGGTGCGCAACGTGACCGTCGTCGCCCGCGACGAGGGCCGCGCCCGCGCGACCTTCGACTGCCTCGGGAGCGGCGTCACCGCGAGTTGGCTGCCGTTCGAGGCTCCGGAACTCTCCCGGGTGTGTGCCGAGGCCGGGGCGCTGGTGAGCACGGTGCCCCCCGAGGCTGCGGCCCCGCACGCGGCAACGCTCGCGGCCGCGCCCTACATTCTCGACGCCATCTACGACCCGTGGCCCACGCCGCTGGCCGATGCGGCGCGCGCGCGCGGGTCGGTGGTCGTCGGGGGGCTGCACATGCTGCTCAATCAGGCGTTCGGTCAGGTCGAGCAGTTCACCGGCCGTCCGGCGCCTCGGGCAGCGATGGCCGCGGCCGTGGGGCTCGTGTCGGAATAGCTCCGAAGTTCTCGAGGCACGTGTCGATCTCGCCGCCTACCGTTCGTGTAGTAGGTGAGAGGCCGGGACCAGCCGGCCGGTCCGGAGGGGAATTCGACATGGCCCAGTACCTGCTCAGCATCTACCAGCCCGACGGCGACGCTCCGCCGCCCGAGATCCTGGACCCGATCATGCGTGAGGTGGAAGCGTTCCAGGCCGAACTGCGCAAGTCCGGATCGTGGGTCTTCACCGGTGGCCTGCACCCGCCGAGCACCGCGACCGTCGTCCGAGCCGAAAGTCACGGCGCCGTCACCACCGACGGCCCCTACATCGAGGGCAAGGAACACATCGGGGGATTCAACGTCATCGAAGCCCCCGACCTCGACGCCGCGCTCGAGTGGGGTCGCAAACTCGCGAAGGCCACCACCCTCCCCATCGAGGTACGCCCGCTGTATGGGGGCTCGTGCGTCTGAGCCCGATGCCGCCGTCCGCGTCGCAGATCGCCCGGATCTTCCGCGACGAGTACGGCCGCACGGTAGCTGTGCTGACCCGCATCCTCGGCGACCTCGATCTCGCCGAGGATGCGGTCCAGGACGCGTTCACCGTCGCCGCCGAACGGTGGCCCGCCGACGGTCTCCCTCCGAGTCCGGCCGGGTGGATCATCACCACCGCGCGTCGCCGCGCCATCGACAGGGTGCGACGCGACAGGAACCGCGAAGCGAAACACGCCGAGGCGATGCGGCTGCACCCCGCGGTGGAACCGGACCCGATCGGACCGACCGACATGCTCGACGACCGGCTGCGCCTGATTTTCACGTGCTGCCATCCGGCGCTCGCCCCGGAGGCACGTACCGCCCTGACGCTGCGGCTGCTCGGTGGTCTCACCACGGGGCAGATCGCGCGCGCATTCCTCGTGCCCGAACCGACGATGGCGCAGCGAATCACCCGGGCCAAGAGGAAGATTCGTGCCGCGCGCATCCCGTTTCGGATTCCCGCCGAATCGGAACTCCCCGATCGTCTCGACACCGTGCACGCGGTGCTGTACCTGATCTACACCGAAGGACACACCGCCGGCGTGGGCCACGATCTGACCGACACCGACCTGTGCGCCGAAGCGATCCGGCTCACCCGTCTGCTCACCGAACTCGTACCCGAGCATCCCGAAACCACCGGATTGCTCGCGCTGATGCTGCTCGGCGAATCCCGCCGGCCCGCCCGCACGACCATCGCCGGCGAGCTGATAGTGCTCGCCGAGCAGGATCGCACCCGGTGGGACCGGGCTCTTCTCGACGAGGGACAGTCTCTCGTCCGCACGTGCCTGCGCTGGAACCGGCCCGGCCCCTACCAGATTCAGGCGGCGATCGCGGCCGTGCACGCCGACGCCGCGACCGTCGTCGACACCGACTGGTCGCAGATCCTGCAGCTCTACGATCAGTTGCTGGCCGTGCAACCGACCCCGGTGGTGGCTCTGCACCGTGCCGTCGCCGTCGCCGAGGTCGAGGGGCCTGCCGCCGCGCTCGCTCTCGTGGAGAAGCTCGACCTCACGCGGTACCACGTGTTCCACGCCGTTCGGGGAGATCTGCTGCGGCGACTGGGCCGACACCGTGAGGCGTCGGCGGCCTACGACGCGGCGGCCGCCCGCGCCGGCAATGCCGTGGAACGCGCGTTTCTCGAGGGTCGGCGCGACGCGCTGCACTGACCGTGCTCAACCGATCGACGGCATCGGGGCCGGGTCGGGTTCGTTCTTCTGCCACGGCCAGCGCCCGTCGATCTCGAGTTGCAGCGACCAACTCAGGAAGGTGCGGATCAGCACGATGATCGCGAGCACACCCACGGAAGTGAATGTCGGTGTGACGGCCACCGTCTTGATGATGTCGGCCGCGACCAGGAATTCGAGACCGAGCAGGATGGATCGTCCGAGGTTCCGCCGGTACGGCTCGTAGATCTTGGTGCCGTTCCGGCGCCGCCACGACTCGAGTGCGATCCAGCTCGATACCGCGGCACCGACCACGATGATCGCGACCCCGACGACGTCGATCGCGGAACCGACGTGCTCGAGCACGGTTTCGATCTGCATCCGTGGTGTTCCTTCCGCGAGGGGACAGCGCCCGGGTGAGGCGGCGCCTGTGGGTGAGGTAGCGACTGTGGGCCATGCTCGCAGCAACCGGCACCGAGGGTGGGTCGATCGGCCGTGTCGAGCCTCACCGTGGTAATTCCCGGTCCTGTTGTCCACAGTCGGCCGGTTCATCCACAGATCCCGAATGTCTCGGCATTTCCGCACCTCGGGAACTGCGTGCCACGGGCACGCTGCACGCATGGATGTGGTGCTGTGCATGCTCGTCGGACTGGTTGCCGGTGGCGGGGTCGGCCGAGTCGCGGGTCGGCTGGCCGGCCGCGCCCCGGCGGGTGGCGTGTGCGAGCTGCTCTGCGCCGCCGGGGCCGCGGCCGCTGCGACGGCGCCCACGTGGCAGCTCGCGCTCGCTTCGGCGGCGCTGATGTGGTGGTGCGTGTGCGCGAGCGCGGTCGATTTGCTGGTGCGCCGGTTGCCCAACGTGCTGACCGTGGGCGGGGCCGCCGTGATCGTGGCCGCCGCTACCACCGCGGGTCGTGCCGGTCCCGCGCTCGTCGGTGCGGTGCTGCTGGCCGGACCGCTGCTCGCCGCGCACCTGGCATCACCGAGGTCACTGGGGGCGGGCGACGTCAAGCTCGGTCTCGGTCTCGGCGCCGTCGCTGCGCTCGGTGGGGCTCAGGTGTGGACCATCGCGGCCCTGGTCCCGCCGCTCCTCACCGGGATCGCCGGGTTCACACTGCTCGTGCGGCAGCGGATGCGTCACGGCCCGCGGGTGTCCGGGCTCGTGGTTCCGCACGGTCCGTCGATGTGCGCGGCCACCGTGCTGGCGCTGTTCGTCGTCGGTTGACCGGGGCAGCGTCGCAGCGCCCCGATCGAACATGGAAGGATGGGTTTTGTGCTGCGCTGGATAACTGCTGGAGAATCCCATGGTCCCGCCCTCGTTGCGATGCTCGAGGGGATGGTCGCCGGTGTCGAGGTGACATCGGGCGACATCTCGGAGCAACTCGCACGGCGGCGACTCGGCTACGGCCGCGGCGCACGCATGAAGTTCGAGGCCGACAAGGTCACCATCATCGGTGGGGTCCGGCACGGCCGCACCCTCGGCGGTCCGATCGCGATCGAGATCGGCAACACCGAATGGCCCAAGTGGGAAACGATCATGTCCGCGGACCCGGTCGATCCCGAACTGCTCGCCGGGCAGGCGCGGAACGCACCGCTCACGCGCCCTCGTCCCGGTCACGCCGACTACTCCGGCATGCTCAAGTACGGGTTCGACGACGCCCGGCCGGTGCTCGAACGCGCCAGTGCCCGGGAGACCGCGGCCCGGGTCGCGGCCGGCACGGTGGCCCGCAATTTCCTGCGCCAGGTGTTCGGCGCCGAAGTCGTCTCGCACATCATCTCGATCGGTGCCTCCGATCCCTATGTCGGTCCGGAGCCGGAGGGCAAGGACCTCGACGCGATCGACGCGAGCCCGGTGCGTGCATTCGACAAGACCGCCGAGGAATCCATGATCGCCGAGATCGAAGCTGCCAAGCGCGACGGCGACACCCTCGGTGGTGTCGTCGAGGTCGTCGTGCACGGACTGCCCGTCGGACTCGGTTCGTTCACCAGCGGTGCCGACCGGCTCGATTCGCGGCTCGCCGGCGCACTGATGGGCATTCAGGCCATCAAGGGTGTCGAGGTGGGCGACGGATTCGAAACCGCCCGTCGCCGGGGCAGCGCCGCCCATGACGAGATCACCCCCGGCGCCGACGGTGTCCTGCGCTCGACGAATCGCGCCGGTGGGCTCGAAGGTGGCATGACCAACGGCGAAGCACTGCGGGTGCGCGCTGCGATGAAGCCGATCTCCACCGTGCCGCGCGCGCTGGCGACGGTGGACATGTCCACCGGCGAGGAAGCCGTCGCGATCCACCAGCGCTCCGACGTGTGCGCGGTGCCCGCCGCGGGTGTCGTCGCGGAAGCGATGGTCGCGCTCGTCGTCGCGCAGGCCGCACTCGAGAAGTTCGGTGGCGACTCGCTCGCCGAAACCCTGAGCAACGTCGAGCACTACCGGAAAGGCATCGCGGCGCGTCCGCCGCGGTGACACCATGGCGCCGCGCGCAGTGCTGATCGGGCCGCCGGGGGCAGGCAAGTCGACCATCGGCCGACGCGTCGCCCACGCGCTCGACGTGCCGTTGCTCGACACCGACGCGGAAATCGAGCGCACCACCGGTCGCAGCATCCCCGAGATCTTCGCGGAGGACGGTGAACCGGAGTTCCGGCGGATCGAGGAACAGGTCGTCGCCGACGCCCTCGCGCATCACGACGGGGTCGTCTCGCTCGGTGGGGGAGCGATCCTGTCGGAGCGCACCCGCGAGTTGCTCGTCGGGCACACCGTCGTCTATCTCGAGATCAGCGTTGCCGAGGGTCTGCGACGCACCGGGCACAGCAACACGCGGCCGCTGCTGGCCGGCGGCGATCCGGCCCAGAAGTACCGCGACCTGATGCGGCGGCGGCGACCGCTGTACCGGAAGGCCGCCACCATCAAAGTGCGCACCGACGGTCGCAGTCCGGGCCGTGTCGTCCAGCAGGTGCTGAACAAGCTCGGCGCGGACAGCACCGCCGATACCCAGACCAGTCCAGAGAATCGGAGCAGCACACCGTGACCGAACCGGTACGCATCGACGTCAAGACAGCCCAGCCCTACCCGGTGATCATCGGCCGGGGATTGCTCGGGGAGCTCGTCGAAGAGCTGTCCGGCACC
Source organism: Rhodococcus chondri (assembly GCF_036327435.1). Lineage (NCBI taxonomy): Bacteria > Bacillati > Actinomycetota > Actinomycetes > Mycobacteriales > Nocardiaceae > Rhodococcus > Rhodococcus chondri. The sequence goes on from NZ_JAUZMZ010000177.1 coordinate 7,336, forward strand.
CGGACCGTCGCGATCTTCCATCAGCCCACTCTCACGGCGACCGCGGAGGCGGTACGCGAGGCACTCGCCGAGACCGGAGTCGACGCGCACCGCATCGAGATCCCGGACGCCGAGGAGGGCAAGGATCTCGCCGTGGCGGGATTCTGCTGGGAGGTGCTGGGACGCATCGGGTTGACTCGGTCGGACGCGGTCGTCAGCCTCGGCGGCGGCGCCGCCACCGACCTCACCGGGTTCGTCGCCGCCACCTGGATGCGCGGGGTGCGGGCGGTGCATGTGCCCACGACCCTGCTGGCGATGGTCGATGCCGCCGTCGGCGGCAAGACCGGTATCAACACCGAAGCGGGCAAGAACCTCGTCGGTTCCTTCCACGAGCCGTCGGCGGTGTTCGTGGACCTGGCGACGCTCGAGACGGTGCCGCGCAACGAGATCATCGCGGGCCTCGCCGAGGTCATCAAGACCGGTTTCATCGCCGATCCGGTGATTCTCGATCTCATCGAAGCCGACCCCGAAGCGGCACTCGACCCGACCGGCACCGTGCTGCCCGAACTGATCCGTCGATCCGTCGAGGTGAAGGCGAAGGTCGTCGCCGCGGATCTGCGCGAATCGAACCTGCGCGAGATCCTCAACTACGGGCACACCCTCGGGCACGCCATCGAGCGCCGGGAGCGGTACAAGTGGCGGCACGGCGCCGCGGTGTCCGTGGGTCTGGTTTTCGCCGCCGAACTCGGCCGGTTGGCCGGCCGGCTCGACGACGCGACCGCGGAGCGGCACCGCACGATCCTCGAATCCGTCGGATTGCCCACCACGTATGCGGCCGACGCGTTCCGTGACCTGCTCGAGGGCATGCAGACCGACAAGAAGAACCGCGCCGGAATGCTGCGGTTCGTGGTGCTCGACGGGCTCGCGAAGCCGGGCCGACTCGAGGGCCCCGATCCGACGTTGCTCGCCGCCGCCTACTCGGAGGTCGCGCGACAGGGCACGGCCGACGCCGGCACGGTGTTGCTGTAACCACGGTGTTGCCCTAACCACGGTGTTGCCCTAACCACGGTGTTGCCGTAACCACGGTGTTGCCGTAGCCCCCGTGCTGGACGGGTCTCGTTCGGCGCTCGGTCAGAGACGGGCCGGAGCCCACGCCGGATCGCGGCCGGTGAGCCCGACGAGCCGATCGAGTGCCGAGGCTCCGTCACGGACGGGCACCGCCGGGCCGAACAACCCACCGGCGTCGCGTTGTTCGGCGGTGATCGATTCCGCGAACGCGGTGCAGGCCGCGAGTTCCGCGGAATCGCACGTATAGGGCCGGCCGGTGGCGGTGGCGAGATCCCACCCGTGCACCACGAGTTCGTCCAACGCGACGAGCCCGGCGATGTTTCCGGGTAGGTCCACGCCGCCGGCACGCGTCATGCCGGTCCACGCGTCCGGGTCGCGCCACGCCTGCGCGAGCGCCGCGAGTCGCTCGGGCGCGTCGGTGCGCCAGTCGTCGGCGAGATTGCCGGTCGAGGCCTCGGGTGGCTGATCGGTCATCGGGCCGAGTTCCTTGCGGGCGGCGGCGGTGAAGGCCTGCGCCAGGCCGTGCACATGATCGACAAGGGCTGCGACGGTGGCGCCGGCACACGGTGTCGGTGCGGTCAGCTGGTCGTCGCGGATGCCACCGGTCGCAGCATCCCCGAGATCTTCGCGGAGGACGGTGAACCGGAGTTCCGGCGGATCGAGGAACAGGTCGTCGCCGACGCCCTCGCGCATCACGACGGGGTCGTCTCGCTCGGTGGGGG
>NZ_JAUZMZ010000178.1:0-8983 GCF_036327435.1 Rhodococcus chondri
CCCGTCGAGGCCCACAGCGCCCGCTGCGGGCGGGCTCCGGCCTCGGCGAGCTGCTCGAACCGCGCGCCGGACTCGAACGCCTTGCGGTACGCGGCGTACGCGAGCCGCGCGTTCGCGACGCCGGCCTTGCCGCGCAACGCCAGCGCGGCGTCGGTGCCGACGGCCTCGAGGCGCGCGTCGATCTCGCTGTCGACGCGGGAGACGAAGAACGACGCCACCGAATGAATCGACGACAGGTCGTGGCCGGCGGACTTGGCGGCGGTCAGCCCGTCGAGGTAGGCCTCGATGACCCGCTCGTACCGTTCCACCGAGAAGATCAGCGTCACGTTGACGCTGATGCCCTCGCCGATCACCCGCGCGATCGCGGGCAGACCCGCGACCGTGGCCGGAATCTTGATGAACAGATTCGGGCGGTCGACGATCTTCCACAGTTCGATGGCCTGGGTGACGGTGGCGTCGGTGGCGTGGGCCAGCCGCGGATCGACCTCGATGGACACGCGCCCGTCGACGCCGCCGCTCGCCTCGTACACCGGTGCGAGCACGTCGCACGCGGCGCGGACATCGTCGGTGGTGACGGCGAGGATCGTCGCGTCGACGTCGGCGCCGGATGCGGCCAGTTCACGGACCTGCGCGTCGTATGCGTGGCCCTTCGACAGTGCCGCCTGGAAGATCGACGGGTTCGTCGTGACCCCCACGACGCTGCGTGTCGCGACGAGGTCGGCGAGGTTGCCGGACTCGATACGCTCGCGCGAGAGGTCGTCGAGCCACACGGACACGCCCTGGGCGGACAGTTGCGCCAGATTCTCGTTCTGGATCGTGGTCTGCTGAGTCATCCGATCATCCCTTCACGCGGGTCAGCGAGCGGTGGGCAGCGTCGACGACTGCCTCGGCGGTGATGCCGAACTCGCGGTACAAGGTCTTGTAGTCGGCGGAAGCGCCGAAGTGTTCGAGCGAGACGGCTTCACCGGCGTCGCCGAGCAGCCGGTACCAGGGCATGGCCAGGCCGGCCTCGACCGACACGCGGGCACGGACGGACGGCGGCAGCACCTCGTCGCGGTAGGCCTGATCCTGCTCGAAGAACCAGTCGAGCACGGGCACCGACACCACACGGGTCGGCACACCCTCGGATTCGAGCACCTCGCGGGCAGCGACCGCGAGCTGGACCTCGGAGCCGGTGGCCAGCAGCACCAGTTCCGGAGTGCCGGATGACGCCTCGGCCAGCACATAGGCGCCGCGGGTGACACCGTCGGCGGCCTTCTCCCGCGTGCCGTCGAGCACGGGCACGTTCTGGCGGGTCAACGCCAGGGCGGTGGGGCCGGTCTTGTTCTCGAGCGCGGCCTTCCACGCGAACGACGTTTCGTTGCCGTCGGCCGGGCGGACCACCGCGAGGTTCGGGATCGCGCGCAGCGCCGCGAGGTGCTCGATCGGCTGGTGCGTCGGTCCGTCCTCCCCGAGACCGATCGAATCGTGCGTCCACACGTAGATCGCCGGGGTCTGCATCAGCGCGGCCAACCGCACCGCGGGACGCATGTAGTCGGAGAACACGAGGAACGTGCCGCCGTAGGGACGGGTCGGGCCGTGCAGCGCGATGCCGTTGAGGATCGAGCCCATCGCGTGCTCACGGATACCGAAGTGCAGCGTGCGGCCGTACGGCTGCGCCGTCCAGTCGTTCGTCGAGATGGACGTGGGTCCGAACGACTCCGAGCCGGAGATCGTGGTGTTGTTGCTGCCTGCAAGGTCGGCCGAGCCGCCCCACAACTCGGGCAGGATCGGGCCGAGCGCGGCGAGTGCGTTGCCCGACGCCTTGCGGGTGGCCGGGCCGTTGTCGGTCGGGTCGTAGGTCGGCAGGGCGTCGACCCATCCGGCCGGGAACTCGCCGGCGAACAACCGATCGAACAGTTCCTTGCGCTGCGGTTCCCGCTCGGCCCACGCGTCGAAGTCCGCCTGCCACTCGGCGCGGGACTTGGTGCCGCGATCGACGACGCGACGGGTGTGCTCGATCACCTCGGGAGCCACCTCGAAGTTCGCCTCCGGGTCGAATCCGAGCACCTTCTTGACCGCGGCGACCTCGTCGGCGCCGAGCGCGGCGCCGTGCGCATCGCCGGTGTTCATCTTGGTGGGGGCGGGGTAGCCGATGATCGTGCGGACCGCGATGAACGACGGCTTGTCGGTGACGGCCTTGGCGGCCTCGACGGCCTCGAGGATCGCGGTGACGTTCTCGCCGCCCTCGACGGTCTGTACGTGCCAGCCGTAGGACTCGTAACGCTTGGCGACGTCCTCGCCGAGCGCGATGGTGGTGTCGTGCTCGATGGAGATGCGGTTGTCGTCGTAGAAGACGACGAGGTTACCCAGTTCCTGGACCCCGGCGAGCGAGGACGCCTCGGAGGTCACGCCCTCTTCGATGTCGCCGTCGGACGCCACCACGTACACGTAGTGGTCGAACGGGCTCGTGCCCGGCGCGGCCTCGGGATCGAACAGGCCGCGTTCACGGCGCGCGGCCATCGCCATGCCCACGGCGGAGGCGAGCCCCTGGCCGAGCGGACCGGTGGTCATCTCGACGCCGGGGGTGTGCCCGTACTCGGGGTGGCCCGGGGTCAGCGAACCCCACGTGCGCAGCGCCTCGAGGTCGGCGAGTTCGACGCCGTACCCGGACAGGTAGAGCTGGACGTAGAGCGTCAGGCTCGAATGTCCGCAGGACAGGACGAACCGGTCGCGGCCCACCCAGTGCGGATCGGTCGGGTCGTGCCGCAGCACGCGCTGGTACAGGGTGTAGGCGAGCGGAGCCAGGCTCATCGCGGTGCCGGGGTGCCCGTTGCCGACCTTCTGCACCGCATCGGCGGCGAGGACACGCGCGGTGTCGACGGCCTTGGTGTCCAGGTCGGTCCAGTCGGCCGGATGCGCCGGCTGAGTGAGGGTGCGGATCTCGTCTGTGATCGACACGAGCTTCAAGTCTCCTGACATGGGTATACGGGGTGCCGGCGGGTACGGAATGCCTCGCGCGTTCCTTCAGAGTAGTGCGCGCCCGGGAGCGGGTCGATTCGGTCGGGGCGGGCCCGCGGTCTACCATCGTTCGTAGTAGAGGCGCGTCCGAGACCGGGCGATCGTGAGCGGGCGAGCGAAGGTGCGTATTCGCGTGGTGCAAGGAGACAGTGTGCGGGCAGGCCGACGGCCGGGTGGACACGGCTTGGGTGCCCCCGAAGTACCCCAGGCCCCCCGTCCCGACACCGCGTGGGGCCGGCTTTCAGGCACGGTGCTCGCCTACATCGCGTTGACGAAACCGCGGGTCATCGAATTACTGCTGGTCGCGACCATTCCCGCGATGTTGTTCGCCGACCGCGGGAACGTCGACATCATCCTGATCCTGAGCACACTGTTCGGTGGCTGGATGGGCGCGGCGAGTGCGAACTCGTTGAACTGCGTGGTCGACGCCGACATCGACAAAGTGATGAAACGCACGGCGTTGCGTCCGCTGGCGCGGCAGGCGGTCCCGACGCGGAACGCGTTCGTGTTCGGCATGGTGCTCGGTGTCGCGTCGTTCCTGTGGCTGTGGTGGCGGGCGAACCTGCTCGCCGGCGCGCTTGTGGTCCTGACCATCGCGTTCTACGTGCTGGTCTACACGATGGTGCTCAAGCGTCGTACCTGGCAGAACGTCGTGTGGGGCGGCGCCGCGGGCTGTATGCCGGTGATGGTGGGCTGGGCGGCGGTCACCGGGTCGCTGAGCTGGGAACCGGTGGTGCTGTTCCTGGTGATCTTCTTCTGGACTCCTCCGCACACGTGGGCGCTGGCGATGCGCTACAAGGAGGACTACAAGGCGGCCGGGGTGCCGATGCTCCCGGTGATCGCCACCGAGCAGCATGTGACGAAGCAGATCCTGTTCTACACCTGGGCGACCGTGCTGGCCACGCTCGTGATCCTGCCTGCGGCGGGGCTCATCTATGCGGCGACCGCGGTGATCGCCGGGGCGTGGTTCCTGTTCGTCGCGCACCAGCTGTACAACAGCGTGCGTGGTGGTGGCTCGGTCAAGCCGCTCAAGTTGTTCCTGCAGTCGAACAACTACCTCGCGGTGGTGTGCCTGGGCCTGGCGATCGATTCGGTGCTGGCGGTGCCGACACTCGCCTCGTACTTCTGAGGTTCTCGCTTCGCGTGGTGCGCCTGTCCTGCGGGACGGGCGCACCACGCGTTTCGGGCTAGAGGCCGGCTCAGGGAATCAGCACGACCGAGCCGGTCGTCCGGCGCGACTCGAGGTCGGTGTGCGCCTGCGCTGCCTCGGCGAGCGGATACTTCGCGCCCACCCGGATGGTCAGGGTGCCGTCGGCGATCGCGGCGAACACGTCCCCGGCACGCCACAGCAGTTCCTCGCGGGTACGCACGTGGTGCGCGAGGGTGGGGCGGGTGACGAACAGCGAGCCTGCCGAGTTCAGGCGCTGCAGGTCGAACGGCGGCACCGGCCCGCTCGCCGCCCCGAACAGGGCCAGCGTGCCGCGCACCCGCAGCGACGCCAACGACGCCTCGAACGTCGACGCGCCCACCCCGTCGTACACCGCGGCCACACCCTCTCCGGCGGTCAGTGCCCGCACCCGCTCGGCGAGGTCGTCGCCGTAGCGCAGCACTTCGGCGGCCCCTGCCTGGCGGGAGAGCGTTTCCTTCTCGTCCGACGACACCGTGGTGATCACCCGCACCCCCTTCGCGGTCGCCAGCCGGGTGAGGATCAACCCGACACCCCCGGCGCCGGCGTGTACGAGCACCGTGTCGCCGGATTGCGCGGGATACGTCGAATTCAGCAGGTAGTGCGCCGTCATGCCCTGCAGCAACGCCGAGGCGGCCTGCTCGGCCGGAACGCCGTCGGGGACGGGCACCGCGACCTCGGCGGGCACACACACCAGCTCCGCGTACGATCCGGCCGCGGACGACCACGACACCTGCTGTCCCACGGAGAACCCCGAGACGCCGTCACCGAGGGCGACGACGCTGCCGGTACCTTCGCTACCCGGCACGTACGGCACCTCGGTGGCGTACAGACCGGTGCGGAAATAGGTGTCGATGAAGTTGACCCCGATCGCGTCGGTGCGGACGAGGAGTTCGCCGGGACCCGCCTGCGGATCGGGACGTTCGACGGGAACGAGGACTTCGGGCCCACCGTGCTGTGCCACTTCGATTGCGCGCATACGGCCACAGTATTCTGCTGGCATGAGCGTCGAAACAAAGATCGCGGCACCGGCCGACATCGTGTCCTCCCTCCGCAGCTTCGTCGCCGAGCACGGCGAAACCGCAAAAGCGGTGATCCAGCCGGTCGGCCGCGCCGGTGTGCGGATCACGGTCGTGGCCGAGGACGGGGTGCTCGGCGACCGCATGGTGCCGAATGTGGCGACCGCCCACGCGGTGCTCGAGGCGCTGCCGAACGTCACCGCATCGGAATGGGATCGTGAGGTCACCAGCATCGCGACCCCGCGAAAAGGTCATTGGGAGAAGATGGCCGGTTGGGTCGCTCGATCGACGCGTTTCCCGAAGGCCCGCAACGAACGCTGACCACGTCGGGAACCACGATCGGGGCCGCTCACACTTGGTGAGGGGCCCCGATCGTGTTCGACTCGGTGCCGAGCGGAGGCGCGGGTGGTCAGACCGCGACGGGTTCGCGGTCGGGTGCGGTGGTGCGGATCCTGCCGGCGGCCCACACCGCGGCGGTCGCGGCGGTGCACAGACCGGCACCGGCGACGTGCAGCACGACCAGCACCGCGGGTACATCGGTCCAGAACTGCACCAGTCCGAGCGCTGCTTGCGCTACGACCAGGGCCAGCACGATCTTGAGCCGGAACTTGATCGCGTCGGTGGCGTGGACGGCGTACACCGCGAACGTCAGGCCCACGAGCAGCGCCAGATAGCCGACGAGCAGCTGCGAATGCAGGTGCACGAGCGTGGTGATATCGACATCGAGACGTGGCACGGGCCGGTCGGCGCTCTTGTCGCCGGCGTGCGGACCGGCGCCGGTGACCATGGTGCCGGCGACCATCACCCCGGCCAGTGCGGCCGCGGACAGCGCCGTCAGCCAGCGGAGCGGCTGCGGTAGCAGCTGCACGACCACGCCGTCGTCCGGTTCGCCGACCTTCGTGAACAGGATCACCGCGAGCCACACCATCAGCATCGACACCAGCATGTGGATCGCGACGGTCCACCACGCGAGCCCGGCGAGCACGGTGAGGCCGCCGATGATCGCCTGCAGCACGGTGCCTGCCGGCATCACCCATGCCCACGCGATCACTTCACGCCGACGCCGCGCCCGCGTCACCGCGAGTACCACCGCCGCGGCTGCCACGACCACGACGAAGGTGAGCAGCCGGTTGCCGAACTCGACGATCTGGTGGAGCGTGTCCACCCCGCTGGACACGCCGACGGGCACCATCGAACCGGGGAAGCACTGCGGCCACGTGGGGCAGCCGAGGCCCGACGCGGTCACTCGCACCACCGATCCGGTGACGGCGATGCCGCCCTGCACCACGATCGAAATGAACGCGATGATGCGCTGGGTTCGGAGCGAGGGCATCGGCAGACGGTCCACAAGGCTCAGATAGCCGCGATACAACACGCACACGATGGTACGGCGTGATCCACTACACCCTGTAGTTGGGTGTTTTCGGACCCGCCGATCAGGTGAAGCGGAACCAGCGGGCCGCGGCGGCTCCGCCGAGCACCGCCCAGACCGCGAGCACCAGCATCGACAGCCAGTCGATGCCGCCCTGGACCGCCGTTTCCAGGCCGAGGGTCAGCGCCCCCGACGGCACGAGTCGAACGAGATGCACGACCACGTCGGGCAGGACGTCGCCGAGGACCACGAGGCTGCCGATGCCGAGCAACAGGAACCACACGATGTTCGCCAGGGCCAGAACGATCTCGGCGCGCAAGGTGCCGCCGAGCAGGAGCCCGAGCGTCGCGAACATGACTGTGCCCAGCGCGATGACCACCGCGCCGACGAGCAGTCCGGTCGGATCCGGACGCCACCCCAGCGCCGCCGCGATGGCGCCGAGGAGAATTGATTGCAGCACCACTACGATGCCGACCGCGGAGCTCTTACCTGCGATGATGCCCCATTTGGGGAGGGCGGTCGCGCCGATCCTTTTCAGTGCACCGTATCTGCGGTCGAATCCGACGGCGATGGCCTGCCCCGTGAACGCCGTCGACATGACCGCCACCATCATCACCGCGGGCAGCACCCGGTCGATGCGCGAGTCACCGAGGTCGCCGATCGGCAGCAGTGTCAGCCCGACGAGCAGGGTGATGGGGATGAACATCGTCAGCAGCAGTTGCTCGCCGTTGCGCAGCAGCAACTTCAGTTCCATCCGGGTCTGCGCCGCCAGCATCTTCGCGGGGGTGTTCGGGCGGGGCCGGGGCGTGAAGGTTCCCGCGGCGAACCGATTGTTCGCCAGACGATCGTGGGTCACGCTCATCCTCTCAGCTCCCGTCCGGTGAGCTCGAGGAAGACATCCTCGAGGCTGCGCTGGTCCACGCGGATCTCGGTGGCCAGCACCCCGAGTTCGGCGCACCACGTCGCGGCGGCCGCGACCACCACCGGATCGATGGCGCCCTCCACCAGGTAGCGGCCGGGCAGTGCCTCCCGGACCCGGAACCCCTCGGGCAGCACGGACCGCAGTGGAGCGAGGTCGAGATTCAGCGGCGCCGACAACCACAATTGGCCCTCGGATCCGGTGCGGGTGACCTCCTCCGGGGAACCCGAGGCCACCACCCGGCCGTGGTCGATGATGACGATCTCGTCGGCGAGTTCCTCGGCCTCGTCCATCAGATGCGTGGTGAGCAGCACGCTCACGCCGTCGCGGCGCAGTGCGTCGATCAGTTCCCACACCAGCAGCCGGGCCTGCGCGTCGAGGCCGGCGGTCGGCTCGTCGAGAAACACCAGTTCGGGGCGCCCGACCAGCGCGCATGCCAGGGCAAGTCGCTGCTGCTGACCACCGGAGAGACGGCGATACGGGGTGCGGCGAGCCTCCTCGAGACCGAGGCGCTGCAGCAACCAGTCCGGGTCGAGCGGATCGGCGGAATAGGCGGCGACCAGGTCGAGCATCTCGCCGGCTTTCGACCCGGGATACGCGCCGCCACCCTGCAGCATGACGCCGATCCGGGGCCGCAACGCCGCGGAGTCGGCGATCGGATCGAGACCGAGTACCCGGACGGTGCCGGTATCCGGTGTGACGAAGCCCTCGCACATCTCGACGGTGGTGGTCTTGCCGGCGCCGTTGGGGCCGAGGAGGGCCAGCACCTGGGCGCGTTCGACGGTCAGGTCGAGACCGTCCACGGCAGTGACACCCCCGAACGTCTTGACGACGCCGTTCAGGCGTACCGCAGGCACTGCGTCGGAGGGGGATCTCGGGGTCACGGGGTTCCAGCGTAGGCGTCGGCCGTTTCCGCCGGGCGCGGTGGTACGCGCTCGTCGGTGCGCCACGGGAGCCGGTTGCGGGTCGCGACGATGAGCAATCCGACGACGACGACGGTGGCGATCGCGGCCTGCACGATGATGAACGGCTGATATTCACCGCCGTTGGGCATCAGGATCACGCTCACCACCGACGAGAACGCGATGGCCGGGATCCGGAACACCGGCCGGGTCGCCCACGCGGCCAGCGGAATGACCGCCCACAGCAGGTACCAGGGCTGCACGACCGGGAACAACAGCACGATCGCGCCCAGCGAAACCCCCAGCGCCCCGACCGGATGCAGACGGCCGGTGAGCACCGCGAGCAGCATGCGCACGGTGACGAACGCGGCCACCAGCGCGGCGATGGGCCGGGTGATCGACAACACCGCGGTGGTGTGGTCGCCGAGTCCGAGCAGCACCCCGGCCAAGCCGGTGCCCATCCCGAGCAGTGTCGGAATCGACATCCAGCTGCGCACCTCGGTCGCCGTTCCCAGCGTCTGCGTCCAGCCCAGGCCCAGGCCGCGGCCCCAGCGGACGGCGGCCACTCCCGGCCGGGTATCTCGC
>NZ_JAUZMZ010000179.1:0-8978 GCF_036327435.1 Rhodococcus chondri
TACTCGACCTCGCCGCCCGCAGCACGCACATGTTCGAATTCCTCGATCAGCGGCTCCCGTTCGGTTTCCGAGGTGAACGCGGCAAGAAAGGGGTCGGCGCTGTGGGTGGGCTCGGTGACACCGCCGCGGGCCAAATCGTCGTACGCACCGAGAGCGATGCGGTTGACTCGCGCGAACACCTCCATCGACGACTTCCAGCGCCGGGTGGTGCAGTGCCGGGCGAAATCCGCGAGGAACCGCAGGAGTTTCACATCCGTTGTGGGCGGGACATACACCGGTGACGACGGCCGGAACACCGACCGCAACCCGTACCGCAGCACCGCCGGTTCCGGCAACGGCAACGTGAGCGCGGGCGCGAGCCAGCCCGCGTTGCCCCACGACGCGTCGGCCGCGACCGCGGTGCGCTCGACCACCGTCACCTCGACGTCGTGCTCCTGCAGGAACCATGCGGTCGACAACCCCACCACACCCGCACCGACGACGATCACCCGACGGACACGCATGACGCCCTCCTGATCCGAGGTACCCCATCTCTTTCCATCATGGCCCTGTCCCGCGGTCTCGTGGGCCGCACAACCGAGACGTCGGGGGAGCGTGGGGCGGGACGCGCCCGCGGATTAAGATCGGCCCCGTTAGTTCTGCGTGTCGAAGGGAATCGAAGAATGAGCACCGACGTCGAACAGCGCGAGTTCCAGGCCGAGGCTCGTCAGCTGCTGGACCTGATGATCCATTCGATCTACTCCAACAAGGACACATTCCTGCGCGAGCTCGTCTCCAACGCATCCGATGCGCTGGACAAGCTGCGCCTGGAATCGTTCCGCGACAAGGATCTGCAGGTCGACACATCCGATCTGCACATCGAACTCGAAGTCGACAAGGACGCCCGTACCCTGACCGTCCGCGACAACGGCATCGGCATGACCCGTGACGAGGTCGTCGACCTCATCGGCACCCTGGCACGGTCCGGCACCGGCGAACTCCGGCAGAAGCTGCGCGAGGCGAAGGACGCCGCGGCCTCGGAGGAGCTGATCGGCCAGTTCGGTATCGGCTTCTACTCCTCTTTCATGGTCGCCGACAAGGTCACCCTCGTCACCCGGAAGGCCGGCGAGGACACCGGCACCCGCTGGGAGTCCAGCGGCGAGTCGACCTACACGATCGCGGCTGTCGACGACGCCCCGCAGGGCACCTCCGTCACCCTGCATCTCAAGCCCGAGGACGCCGAGGACCACCTGTTCGACTACACGTCGCAGTGGAAGCTCGAGGAGATCGTCAAGAAGTATTCGGACTTCATCGCGTGGCCGATCCGCATGGAGGTCTCCCGCACCACCAAGGGTGAGGACGGCACGGACGAGGTCACGTTCGAGACCAAGACCCTCAATTCGCAGAAAGCGCTGTGGGCGCGCTCGAAGGACGAGGTGTCGGAAGAGGAGTACACCGAGTTCTACAAGCATGTCGCGCACGCGTGGGACGATCCGCTCGAAGTCATCCCGATGAAGGCCGAGGGAACCTTCGAATATCAAGCGCTGCTCTTCATTCCGTCGCATGCGCCGTTCGATCTGTTCGCGCGGGAACGTCGCACCGGGGTGCAGCTGTACGTCAAGCGCGTGTTCATCATGGACGACTGCGAAGATCTGATCCCCGAGTATCTGCGCTTCGTCAAGGGTGTCGTCGACGCACAAGACCTCTCGCTCAACGTGTCCCGCGAAATTCTGCAGCAGGACCGGCAGATCAGGGCGATCCGCCGCCGCCTGACCAAGAAGGTGCTGTCCACGGTCAAGGACATGATGACGCACGATCAGGACAAGTACCGCACGTTCTGGTCGCAGTTCGGACGTGTCGTCAAGGAAGGCCTGATCTCGGACAACGACAACCGGGAGTTGCTGCTCGAGATCTCGTCGTTCGATTCGACGGTCAGCGAGGACACGCAGACCTCCCTCGCGGGCTACGTCGAGCGGATGAAGGACGGGCAGGAGCAGATCTACTACATCACCGGCGAGTCGAGGCAGCTGCTCGAGAGCTCCCCGCACATGGAGGCATTCCGTGCCAAGGGATTCGAAGTGCTGCTGTTGACCGATCCGGTCGACGAGATGTGGGTGACCTCGGTACCGGAGTTCGACGGCAAACGGTTCCAGTCCATCGCCAAGGGGGAGGTGGACCTCGACACCGAGGACGAGAAGAAGGCCGCCGAGGCGGAACGGGAAGAGAAGGCAAAAGAATTCGGCGAGCTGCTGACATGGATGAAGGGCGCACTCGAAGACCACGTCAAGGAGGTGCGGCTCTCGTCGCGGCTCACGACGTCACCGGCGTGCATCGTCGGCGACACCTTCAGCATGTCGCCCGCGCTCGAGCGCATGTACAAGGCGTCGGGTCAGCCGGTGCCGCCCACCAAGCGGATCCTCGAGCTCAACCCTGGGCATGCGCTCGTCGACGGTTTGCGGACCGCATACGGCGCGCGCAAGGACGATCCGGCCCTCGCCGAGACCGCCGAGCTGCTGTACGGCATGGCTCTCATCGCCGAAGGCGGGGAAGTGGAAGATCCCGCGCGCTTCACCCGGCTTCTCGCCGACCGCCTCGCCCGGACGGTGTAGCGCGGCTACGGGTAGGTCTGCACGGATAAGCTCGTCGGCATGATGGACGTGGACGGGATTCTGTTCGACATCGACGGTGTCGTGGTGACGTCGTGGCAGCCGGTACCGGGTGCCGCCGACGTGCTCGCGGATCTGCGTGAGCGCGGAGTCGCCCGGGCGTTCCTGACGAACACCACGTCCCGGACGCGTGCCGAGATCGCCGAAGCCCTCACCGGTCTCGGTATGCCCGTCGACGCGGGAGAGATCGTCACCGCCGCGTCGCTGACCGTCGAATACCTGACGCAGACCTATCCGGGCCGCCGCTGCTGGGTCCTCAACGACGGAGACGTCGACGCCGACCTCGCCGGGATCGTCCGGGACGACGACGATCCCGAGGTCGTCGTTCTCGGCGGTGCCGGACCGGAGTTCACCCATCGGACGCTCAGCCGGGTCGCCGAGTTGATGCTCGACGGCGTGCCGGTGGTGGCGATGCACCGGTCGTCGACGTGGCAGGCCGCAGACGGATTGCGCATCGACACCGGCGTGTACCTGCCAGGCCTGGAGGAATTGACAGGCCAGACCGTGGTGGCCGTCGGTAAACCGTCGATGCAGGGATTTCTTGCTGCCGCGGATCTCATGGGCACCGATCCGAGCCGGATGGTGGTCGTCGGCGACGACCTGCAGGCCGAGGTGATCCCGGGCCAGCGTCTCGGGATGATCGGAGTCCTCGTGCGCACCGGGAAGTTTCGGCAATCGGTCCTCGACCTTGCGGTGGACCGTCCCGATCATGTCCTCGATTCCGTCGCCGACCTTCCCGAATTGCTCGACGTACTGTGACCTCATGCCCTCGCTCCGGGAGATTGTGACCGGTAACCTCCTCGTCGGGGGGATTATCGCCCTCGTCTTTTCCTGAGCAGAGGAGCTGTTCTTGTCCATTCGTTCCTTCCGTTCCGTTCTCTCCGGTCGCCGTCGGGTGGTGCGCGCCGGCGTGGTCTTCGCGCTGGGTGTGGCGTCGGCTGCGCTGATGGGAGCCGGTACCGCCGTGGCCGCGCCGGTGACGTGCCTCTCGCCGCCGTCGGACAACCAGATCCTGGTTTCCGACACTGCGAGTTGCGGAGCCACCGCCACGGGCGGCGGCACAGCGCGCGCGTCGGCGGCGGACAGTGGCACGGCCGTGTCGGTCGGGCAGACGGCGGGCGCCGCCGAGTCGCAGGCCACGGGCTTCGGGACGGCGCTCAGTTCCGCCCGCGACGGCGGTCGTTCGTTTGCGTTCGCGCTCGGCGGCGGTCTGAGCCAGTCGTGGGCACAGGGGCCGACCACCACGGTCTCGGTCGCGGGGTGGGGTTCGGGCGCCACCGTCGACCCGACGGGGGTCAGGTGCGCCGGTCCGCAGTCGTTCGCGGTCGACATGGGCACAGGCCAGTGGTGTGCCGTCGGCGTGGGGTCGGCGCCGCGATAGTTTCCGCACGGTGACGGGGGTGGACGAGTGCCGGTAATCTTGCACTCGCCACCCCCGAGTGCTAAGAATGCACTTAGCACTCGCAACACGCGAGTGCCAGGTCGGACGGTGAGGCCGGGATCTATCGACACCCCTGGTCGTCCGTCGCGGGCACTGATCCGGCCGAAGACGTACAGGTGCGACCCGACTAGCGGTCGTCCAGTGCAGTGGGCCGACCCGACGAGCGGTCGTCCTAGGTGTCACCCCATACCCGGAGGATCACTTCGCAATGGCCAAGATCATCGCGTTCGACGAAGAGGCCCGTCGCGGCCTCGAACGGGGCCTGAACAGCCTCGCCGACGCAGTCAAGGTGACGTTGGGCCCCAAGGGTCGCAACGTCGTGCTCGAGAAGAAGTGGGGTGCTCCCACGATCACCAACGATGGTGTGTCCATCGCCAAGGAGATCGAGCTCGAGGACCCGTACGAGAAGATCGGCGCCGAGCTGGTCAAGGAAGTTGCCAAGAAGACCGACGACGTCGCGGGTGACGGCACCACCACCGCCACCGTGCTCGCCCAGGCGCTCGTGCGTGAAGGTCTGCGCAACGTTGCTGCCGGCGCGAACCCGCTCGGTCTCAAGCGCGGCATCGAGAAGGCCGTCGAGGCCGTCACTGCCAAGCTGCTCGACACCGCCAAGGAAGTCGAGACCAAGGAGCAGATCGCTGCGACCGCCGGCATCTCCGCCGGTGATCCCGCGATCGGTGAGCTGATCGCCGAGGCCATCGACAAGGTGGGCAAGGAAGGCGTCATCACCGTCGAGGAGTCCAACACCTTCGGCCTTCAGCTCGAGCTGACCGAGGGCATGCGCTTCGACAAGGGCTACATCTCCCTCTACTTCGCGACCGACGCCGAGCGTCAGGAAGCAGTCCTCGAGGATGCCTACATCCTCCTGGTCAGCTCCAAGATCTCGACCGTCAAGGACCTGCTGCCGCTGCTGGAGAAGGTTATCCAGTCCGGTAAGCCGCTGGTCATCATCGCCGAGGACGTCGAGGGTGAGGCTCTGTCCACCCTCGTCCTGAACAAGATCCGTGGCACCTTCAAGTCCGTCGCCGTCAAGGCCCCGGGCTTCGGTGACCGCCGCAAGGCGCAGCTCGCCGACATCGCCATCCTCACCGGTGGCGAGGTCGTCAGCGAAGAGGTCGGCCTGTCCCTCGAGACCGCCGGTCTCGAGCTGCTCGGCCAGGCCCGCAAGGTCGTCGTCACCAAGGACGAGACCACCATCGTCGAGGGTGCGGGCGATCCCGACGCCATCGCCGGTCGCGTCAACCAGATCCGCGCCGAGATCGAGGCGTCGGATTCGGACTACGACCGTGAGAAGCTGCAGGAGCGCCTGGCCAAGCTGGCCGGCGGTGTTGCGGTCATCAAGGCCGGCGCCGCGACCGAGGTCGAGCTCAAGGAGCGCAAGCACCGCATCGAGGACGCCGTCCGCAACGCGAAGGCTGCCGTCGAAGAGGGCATCGTCGCCGGTGGCGGCGTGGCCCTGCTGCAGGCCGCTCCGGTTCTCGACGACCTCAAGCTCGAGGGCGACGAGGCCACGGGCGCGAACATCGTCAAGGTGGCCCTCGAGGCTCCCCTGAAGCAGATCGCCTTCAACGCCGGCCTCGAGCCCGGCGTCGTCGCGGAGAAGGTGCGCAACCTCCCCGCCGGCCACGGCCTCAACGCCGCAACCGGTGTCTACGAGGACCTGCTCGCCGCCGGCATCAACGACCCGGTCAAGGTCACCCGCTCGGCGCTGCAGAACGCAGCGTCCATCGCGGCCCTGTTCCTGACCACCGAGGCCGTTGTCGCCGACAAGCCGGAAAGGAACGCCGCTCCCGCCGGCGATCCGACCGGTGGCATGGGTGGCATGGACTTCTGATCCGGCCTTCCGTGATCGACCGAGGCCCGGCCCCACTTCGGTGGGGCCGGGCCTCACGATTTCCGGTTCGGTGGTCGGCAGGACTACGAGCGACGTGTCTCGGCGCGGGTCCGGTGAAGAGTGGCCGAATGGGACCTCTCGTTGCGAAGATACGCCGTGTATGAGTAGCTTTAACCCTCGGGCGATCGTCAACCCTCGGGCGATCGTCGTGGCGACGAATCGACCCGGTCGATTCGGATTTCGATGTTCGAAAGGTGGCTCAGTGCGTTCGGCGTGGCTCCGTCGCGTGCTCGGTGCATTCGCAATCGGCACACTGACAACGGTTCTGGTCCCGGCCAATGCTTCGGCAGAGCCTGTTTCGAAGTTGTCGTCGATCGAGGAGCAGGGTGACGGCACGGTTGTCGCTCACGTGTACTCCGCATCGATGGATCGCGTCGTCTCATTGGAAGTGCGCACCGCGGCCGACACCAGCGAACCGCGCCCGACCCTCTACCTGCTGAACGGGTCGAGCGGGGGCGAGGGCATCGCCACGTGGCATTCGGAGACCGATGTCGAAGAGTTCTTCGACGACAAGAACGTCAACGTGGTAACTCCGCTGGAGGGGGCCTTCAGTTACTACACCGACTGGGTACAGGACGATCCGGTGCTCGGCCGGAACAAATGGACCACCTTCCTCACGCAGGAGCTGCCGCCGATCATCGACGAGACCTTCGGCACGAGCGGAGTCAATGCGATCGCAGGACTGTCGATGGGGGGGACCTCGGTGCTGAGTCTGGCCATCGCGCAGCCGCAGCTGTACCGGGCGGTGGGCGCATACAGCGGTTGCGCCGAGACCAGCACGGCCCTCGGGCGGTTCTATGTGCGCACGGTGGTCGAGGCCAAAGGCGGCGCCGACGTGGAGAACATGTGGGGCTCCGTCGGGGCTCCGGCCTGGAGCGCAAACGACGCCTATGTGCACGCGGAGAGACTCCGCGGAATCGCGCTGTACATCTCGTCCGCCACCGGCCTCCCCGGCAAGTACGACCACCTGGGATCCCCCACTGTCAACAACGATCCGGTCGCGCTGGCGAACCAGGTAGTCGTCGGAGGTGTGATCGAAGCCGCTGTGCATCAGTGCACGCTGCGTCTGGAGAAGCGACTCGCCGAACTCGAGATTCCCGCGCACATCGAGTCCCGGCCCACCGGAACTCATTCGTGGGGGTACTGGCAGGACGACCTGCACAACTCGTGGCCGATGATCGCCGAGGCAATCGGACTCTAGGCATCCCGTCGCCGCCCGAGGGTGGCCGCTCGGTCCTCCGCGTGACCGTGCATCCCGGCCTGTTCGACAGGGACGTGTGTGCCTCCCTTCTGCGATCACGTTTCGGCAAATTGTCCATTTCGTGATCATTGCGGCGCCGGGTCGTGTACACAGGGTTCAATCATCCTCTGCGCGTGGATGGATATGGTGCCCTGTGGTCACTTGCCATAGGGTGCGCCGAGTTTCGGGAGGTTCGATGACTTCGGGGTGGCTCCGTCGGGTCGTCGGGACGATGGCGGTGGGTCTTCTGGTAGCCGTCGGCGTTCCGGGCATTGCTGGCGCACAGCCGCATTCCGCAGTGGCGCACGTAGAGGTGGAGGACGACCGCACGGTCGTCCTCCACGTGTATTCGGCGGCGATGGATCGTGTCGTGCCGCTGCGAGTGCGTACGCCGGCCGACACGAGCGTGCCGCGGCCCACGCTGTACCTGCTCAACGGTGCGGGCGGCGGGCAGGGTGCGGCCACGTGGGACGCGCAGACCGGCATCGACCAGTTCTTCGCGGACAAGAACGTCAACGTGGTCACGCCGTTGGAGGGCTCGTTCAGCTACTACACCGACTGGCAGCAGGAAGATCCGGTACTCGGCCGAAACAAGTGGACCACCTTCCTCACTCGTGAACTACCTCCCGTGGTCGACTCGGCTCTCGGAACATCCGGCCGGAACGCCATCGCCGGGCTCTCCATGTCGGGAACCTCGGTGTTGAGCCTGGCCATAGCGGCGCCGCACCTGTACCGAGCCGTGGGCGCATACAGTGGCTGCGCCGAAACAAGTACCGAGCTCGGACAACTCTACGTTCGTACGGTGGTCGAGAGCCGGGGCGGAGCAGATCCGGAGAACATGTGGGGGCCGTTCGACGGGCCGGGATGGCGTGAGAACGACCCGTATCGCCACGCCGAGAAGTTGCGGGGGATCGACCTGTACGTCTCGTCCGCCACCGGGCTCCCCGGCAGACACGAGCACCTCGGCGCCAGATCTGTCGGCAATGACCCGGGGATGCTGCTGAACCAGGTGTTCGTCGGGGGGATCATCGAGGCCGCAGTGAACGACTGCACTCGGCGCCTTGCCGCACGGCTCGACGAACTCGGCATCCCGGCACAATTCGACTTCCGGCCCACCGGTACGCACTCGTGGGGATACTGGGAAGACGACCTGCACAATTCGTGGCCGATGCTGGCGAGGGCCATCGGTCTCTAGCTGCGGGACACCACGTTACAGGGCTTGCCTACGGGCCGGCCCGCAACCGAGCATGCTGATGCGAAAACCCTTTTGCTGCAAAGTGTTCGAACCGTGATGGATATCGAGGTTGTTTTTGTAACCTCTTGACGGTCCCGATGCCATGTCGTAATGTGAGTTGCAGCACACACGAAAGGGTTTGTGCTGCAACATCTTCACCCGACAGGAGGATCAATGGGTAGCACCACAATCACGGAAATCATCGTGTTCTTCTTCGGCCTGCTCGCCCAGAGTGCAGCCTTCTTCAGCTGATCCCCGCAGTATTCGATGTCCGGAGGCATGAGGTCTCCGGCGACACCCTGGAGGAAAGATGGGCAGCATCACCAACGGTCTCGAAGTCATCGGTACACTCGTGCAACTGTTTCTCCTCATCGCGCCGGGGTTACTCACCGGTTCGCTCTAGCCTCGATTTTTCGCGCGGCCTGACCGGAGGTCGGGTTTGCGTCGTTCGATGCTGATTTCAGTGTCAGGGCACGAGGATGCACCCGACACCGCTCGGGTGGGAGCCCGGTTCCACGGTCCGG
>NZ_JAUZMZ010000017.1:0-46859 GCF_036327435.1 Rhodococcus chondri
TTCATGGTGTGCTCGGCCGCGGTGACCCCGGTGCGGCGGCCCAGGAAACCGAGGATCGTCTCCCCGGCGACGCGTTCGGGTTCCTGCGCGAGGTAACCCACCGTCGCGTCGGGCGGGCTCAGGCTGACGGTGCCGGTGACATCGGCGCTGCCCACGCCGGCCAGGGTCGTGAGGAGCGTCGACTTACCGGCGCCGTTCGCACCCACCAAACCGATGACGTCGCCCGGGGCGACGGTCAGATCGAGGCACTCGAACAGGGTGCGTTCGCCGCGGGACGCGGACAGGCCGCTGATACGTAGTGTTGCGCTCACCTCACGATTATCGCTGTCGTGACGACGTCGCCCTCCGGCCCGGGTCCGTACAGGTCAGGAGGTAGCTGTGAGCGCACCGATTCCCAGCCCTGTATCCACCACCATCCGGATGCCACGCGGATACCCCGGCCACCCGGCGGCCACTACGTCGGCACCTGTTCCACGGTGACGTCGAGGGGATGCTCGAGTTCGTCCCGCGGCATCCGCGCCGCGACGATCGCGGCGGCGGCCAGCACGATCGGGAGTGTCCCGGCAAGCAGGAACGCGGGAGCGAGCCCGACGGCCAGCGCAACCGGTCCTGCGATCGCCATCGACACCGGCATGAACACCAGCGACACGAAGAAGTCCAGGCTCGACACCCGTCCCAGCAGGTGCGGCGGGACACGGCGCTGCAGCAGCGTCCCCCAGATGACGGTGGGTGCCGAGAACAGCGCACCGACGACGAACACGGCTCCCGCCATCACCGCTATCGATCCGGTGACGCCCACGATCGCCAGGGGTGCACACCCGACACCCCACATCAGGATCATCACCGTCAGGTACCGCCTCGGCAGGCGCCGGGAAGCCATCGCCAGCGAACCGACCGCACCTCCCACCCCGAAGGCGGCGAGGACGACAGCGTGATCGGTGGGACCGCCACCGGGGATCTGCTTGATCGCGAAGGGAATCAGAACCTCGATGGGTCCCATCAGAAGGAGCACCGTCATCGATCCGAACAGCAGAGTGGTCAGCAACCACGGTGTGCGCACCATGTACCGGAAGCCCTCGGCAACATCGACTACGGCCGCATGCAACGGGTGACGGCTCTCGACCGTCAGGTCGCGCCGGACCGGGGTGGGTCGCAACGCGAGCAGGCACAGCACCGCTCCCGCTTCGAGCACGGCGACGAGTCCGAGTGCCACGCCGGGGGACCATACGGCGACCACCGCGCCCGCCAGAGCCGGTCCGGCGGCCTGCATGCACATCGGCCGCAGCACGCCTTCGATACCGTTCGCGGCCAGCAGATCCCGCGGCGGCACAATGGACGGAAGCAGCGCGCTGTACGCGGGGTAGTGGAATCCGTTCGCCAGACCCACGGCGCATCCCACGAGCGCGAGATGCCAGAACGCGACGTGCCCGGTCACCGCCAGCAGCGCGGCGAAGGCCACCAGCGCGGCCCGGGCGCCGAACACCACGAGCAGGATGCTGCGCTGCGGAATCCGATCGGCGAGTACGCCCCCCGCCAGGCTCGTGAGCACGATCCCGACCGCCGGACCGGCCGCGACGAGCGACAGTTGTGCCGGACCGCCGCCGATTTCGATGACCTGCCACACGAGCGCGACGAGCCACACCCCGGCGGCGAGCAGCCCGAGGGTCAGCGACCCGGCGAGCAGGCGGTACTGCGCGAACCGGAACGGACGGATCGGTCCGCGCACCCAGCCACGCCGGGCCTCGGACCGTGCGGTCGCGGTGTCGTTCTGCATGATCTCTCCGGTGTCGGTGTCGCCCTGCTGTCATCCGATTGCGATCATCCGACCTCGAGCGGACTCGAGGTCAAGTGTCACGACGGCGAACCGAACCGGCAACCGATTTTCTTCGCGGCGGACTCCGGGCCCGGGTCACCGCGCGGGGCCGGCGCCGAGTGTGACGTCGGCGCCGTGCGACCGGCCGATCCCGTCCCGCCATTCGACGTACACCGTGTCGCCGGGACGCCGGTGCAGCAGCAGCCGTTCCAGCTCGGTGGTCGACTTCACCGGTTGCCGATCGAAAGCGACTACCACGTCACCGATTTCGAGCCCGGCATCGTATGCCGGCGTCCCGTACGACACCCACAGCACCTCCACGCCGCTCTCTACCGCGCCGGAGTCCGCGCCGGACCGGGAGGTGGTGACGCTGACGCCGAGCTGCGGGGTGGGACCGACATGGACCGTGCCGTCACTCACGCCCGTCTCGACCTGTGCGAGCACAGCGAGTGCGTCGACGATCGGTACCGCGTAGGCCTCGGGGCGGCGATCGGCGGCCTGGACGTCTCGGTCGACGGTACCGGCGGTGTTCACTCCCACCACGAGGCCGAACTCGTCGACGAGCGGTCCGCCCGAATCACCCGGCCGGATCGCCGCGTCGGTCTCGAGCATGCCGCTCAGCCGGTCGCGCGAACCGTCGGTGGAGTCGCGCACCACCACATTGCGGTTCACCGCGACAACGGTTCCGGGCGCCGAGACCACCGCGCCCCCACCGTCGGCGTTTCCGAATGCCGTCACCCGAGTGCCCACCGGGGGCGCGGATTCGGCGAGCACTGCGACGGGGAGCTCGCTCGCCGACCCGAGTTGCAGCACCGCGATGTCGCGGGTGCACTGTTCCGTCGGGGGACAGGACGATCCCCGTGCCCGCGACGCCGGTCCACCCGTGCCTGGCATCGATGGTGACGACCACCGGCACCGCCCGGACGGCGAGTTCCTCGGGGGAGAGTGCGGGCGGCGGAGGTGCCACCACGGGTACGACCGGTGGCAGTGCGGAGATGCCGACGGTGACGTCGACGGTGGCAGGGGCCGATACCAGCACGCTCGCGGCCGTGGCGAGCGCAACCAGTAGCAACGATCCGCTGCGCCCCCTCACCTCGAATTTGCCTCCGCGGACAGATAATCGATGATTTCGCGGGCCGCCGCTCGGCCGGCGCGGTTGGCGCCGATCGTGGAGGCGGACGGGCCGTACCCCACGAGGTGGATACGCGGATCGCCCTCCACCTGGGTCGCGAGTCGGCCGGTCAGCGTGATGCCGCCGCCGGCGTTGCGCAGCTCGAGCGGTGCCAGGTGGTCGAGCGAACTGCGGAACCCTGTGCACCACAAGATGACGTCGACGTCGAGGATGGATCCGTCGGCCCACTGCACGCCGGTCTCGGTGATCTCGCTGAACATGGGTAACCGGCGCATCACCCCGCGGTCGCGTGCCGCGCGGATCGCGGGCGTGATCGGCAGTCCGGTCACCGAGGTCACCGAGCCGGGCGGCAGGCCCTGCCGCACCCGCTCTTCGACCTGCGCTACCGCCGAACGTCCGAGTTCCGGCGTGAATTCCTCTTCGCGCCAAGCAGGTTCGCGTCGGGTGACCCAGGTGGTCGCGGTGACCTGTGAGATCTCGTCGAGGAGTTGCACCGCGGAGATGCCACCGCCGACGACGAGGACATGTTGCCCCGCCAGTTCGCCGGCGTTGCGATAGTCTTTCGTGTGCATCTGCCTGCCGCGGAAGCGCACGGTTCCCGGATACCACGGTACGAAGGGGTGCTCCCATGTTCCGGTCGCGTTGATGAGTCCACGTGCCGCGTACACGCCGGCGTCGGATTCGACCCGAAGGTGATCGCCGCGGTCGCATACCACGCTGACCTGTACCGGCCGGTGCACCGGCAACTCGAACCTCTTCTCGTAGTCGGCGTAGTACTCGGGCACGGCCGCTGCCGCGGGCACCTCTCCCGAGGTGGAGCCCACCACCTCCGCGAGCGACGAGCCGGGCAGGTCGTGGATACCGTTGACGGTGCTCAATGTCAGTGAGGGCCACCGGTGCTGCCACGCCCCGCCGGGGCCGAAAGACCGGTCCAGCACCACGAATCCGGCTTCGGGGCGCAGTCCGAATTTGCGCAGGTAGTAGGCGGCGGACAGCCCTGCCTGGCCCGCGCCGATCACCACCACGTCGACGGGCGTCGCGGCGGCGGCTGTGCCGAACCTCGCCATCGTGTACCTCCCGTCGGGCCGATGTAACTCATGATGCCCTGTGGCGGCGGGATGTACGTCGCGAACGGTGTCACGGCTCGCTCCACGGGCGGCAGCCTCAAAAATGTGATATCACTTTAATATCGTATTGGTATCCGACAAGGGTCGGAACCCGGGAGGGGAGTCGTGAACACACCTGAATCGACCACCAGCAGCGAGCGGCCGGGCCGTTCGTTCAACGGATGGGCTGTCCTCGGCGCGGGACTCGTCGTCGAGGTCGCAGCGATTGCGCTGATCGTGTGGGGTGCGCTCGAAATCAACGTGCCGCTGATCGTCGTCGGGGCGGTGGTGTCCGTCATCGCCGCTGTCGGTCTGGCCGGCCTGGTTCTGGTGGAGCCCAACGAAGCCCGCGTGCTGCAACTGCTCGGAGGTTCGTACTCCGGCACCCTCCGCGAACCCGGTCTCCGGTGGATGAACCCGCTCAACTCGCGCCGCAAGATCACCACCCGTATCCGTAACCACGAGACGGGCCGGGCCAAGGTCAACGACGCCGACGGCAATCCCATCGAGATCTCCGCGATCATCGTGTGGCAGGTCGAGGACACCGCCCGTGCGGTGTTCGACGTCGACGACTTCGAAGAGTTCGTGTCCGTGCAGACCGAAGCGGCCGTCCGCCACATTGCCGGCAGTTACCCGTACGACGGCGCTCCGACGGTGATGTCGCTGCGGCAGAACGCCGACGAGATCACCACGAAGCTGTCGGAGGAGGTCCACGATCGAGTGCGGTCGGCCGGGGTGCGGGTGATCGAGACGCGGCTCAACCAGCTGGCCTACGCGCCGGAGATCGCCCAGGCGATGCTGCGGCGTCAGCAGGCCGGCGCCGTCATCGCGGCCCGCGAGCAGATCGTCCAGGGCGCCGTGTCCATGGTCGGCACCGCACTGGAGCGGCTCGAGGCCGAGCACACCGTCGAACTCGACGAGGAACGCAAAGCCGTGATGGTCTCGAATCTCCTGGTCGTCCTGTGTGGCGATCAGAGCGCCCAGCCCGTCCTCAATACGGGCTCGCTCTACCAGTAGGGAACCGATCGGCATGGCCGAACGTAAGAAGGTGCTGCTGCGGCTCGACCCGGCGGTCCACGACGCGCTCGCGCGGTGGGCCGCCGACGAGCTGCGCAGCACGAACGCACAGATCGAGTTCGTGCTGCGGCGCGCGCTGACAGAGGCCGGACGGATGCCGCGGGATGCGGGCCGGATCCGCGGCCCCGGCCGCCCCCGCGTCGACGACGAGTGAGTCGAGGGTCCGGCGCCGGTCCCTCATCGGATCGACGAAGCCCAGCTGTCGATGTCCTGCCAATCCCTGGCGTCGCCGTATTTTCCACCCATCAACCTGAAGACGATTTTCCCCTTGCCGGGCCAGTCTCCCGGAGCGATCGCACCCGCGAAGAAGCGATGGCCCCGCATATCGGCGACGGTCCGCAATATCTCGACCGCTTCGGGCTCGGGAGTCACTTTCCTCAGGAGGCGTGCGATCGCGGGAGATACGATCGCGCTGCTCGCGCCGATCGAGGACACGGAGAAGGTCCACACGGCTTTGCCCGCGAGCCGGGTGCGGCACCGCTCGATCGCCGACACCGCCTCCGGGAGCCACTGCCCGTTGTGGACAGCGCTTCCGATGATCACCGCGTCGTAGGCGCTCGGATCCACGAACTCGTCGACCGGCATCGACTCGACCGTGTCGCCGGAGTTCTTCCGCTGTGCGGCAATGCGTTCGGCGACGCCCCGGGTGGATCCGTGTGCGGTGGCATATGCGACGAGAGTTTTCAAGCGACAACTCCTGTTCGGTCAGCGCTCCGGGATGCCGGGGCGAGGATTTCAGGGCAGGCGCGATTTTCCGGGCGTGCGCGGGTCCACCGACAGCACTGCATCTGTCGGAAGGCGAGGTGTGGCCTGCGGTCTGCCTTCGGACTCCACCTTGCCGATCCGGATCAGCGCCTGCGGGTAGCCCTCCTCGGGCAGCAGGTGGGCGATCATGTTCCGGCTGCTCTTCAGTTCGGTGACGTGTGTGAGCGGGCACGTCGCCAGCCCTTCGACCGTGGCAGCGAGTAGAAGCGCGGACAGCGTTTCGCCGGCGGCCAGCCAATCCGGCCGCTCGTCGGTGTCGGTGCTGATCACCAGAACCGTCGACCGATCGGCGTCCGGCATCGGTGTATCGGCGGCGCCCTTGCTCCCCGCCGGGAAGAGCCGGCCGACATCGACCCGGCGGCGCAGGTCCGCCGGGATCAGGGCTTCGCGTGGAATTCCGGAAGTCGTGGTGGAATGACCTGTCCACCAATGTAATTCATCTTGATATGCGGTGTCGTATCGACGCGACGCCGCGGAGAGTTCGGTTGCCGCTGCGAGAACGGCGCGCCCGTCCTGGGGAACCGTCGTCACCTGCACGTGGGGAGGCGCGACCGCGGCGGCCACGACGCGCTCGATTTCCGCCGCGGGACCGAAGGGACGACGGTCGGAGTAGCGGCGCCTGATCGACGAGAGCAGATCGAAATCGTGCGATGCGGGTCGTGCGTCGCGCCCGAAACCGATCGTCGCGAGAGTCTCCGAATGCAGTCCCTCCGGCAACCGGTCGATCCGCGTGGACCATTTGAGAGCGGTGAAGGCCACGCGGAGATGGTCGAGGGCGGCGCCGCAACTGATCACCAGTTGCCGGCCCGACGGATCCATCATGGGCAGGACCCGGCTGCGGTCGCCGGAGAGCTCGAGCCGGCCGTTGGTGTAGTGCCAGCGCCACGGCTGGCTGTTGTGCACGGACGGCGCCCGGCACGCAAGTGTCACGGCCACCCGCACGGACTCGATGTCGGGATTGCGTGGTGTGCCCATGATCGGTGTGCTCATGATCGCTCCCGGGAGTGGTTCTCGGCCGCCTCGGTGGAGATAGTGATCCGTCCCTCTCATTGTTCGCCGAGTCGATACGCTGTGCCAGTGCCGATGGTCCCATGGGAGGATGGTTCGGGCGGTCCTCTTGCGCGTTCCCGCCGCAGCCGATGGGATGATTCGGCGCAGGGAACGACAGGGAAGGCATTCATGATCGGGATCAGCCGCGACGGGAACGTCGTCACATTGGAATTGCGCCGTGAGGAGCGACGGAACGCGCTCAACTCGCAACTGTGCGTGGAGATTCGTGAGGCGGTCGAGCAGGCCGTGGACGACGATGCGCGCGTAGTGGTGATCACCGGTCGCGGTACCACCTTCTGTGCCGGGGCGGACCTGTCGGGTGACGTGTATGCGGAGGGATTCCTCGACAATCTCGGCGAAATGCTCCTCGCCATCGAGTCCGCACCCCTCCCGGTGATCGCTGCCGTCAACGGCCCGGCGATCGGCGCCGGTACCCAGCTGGCACTTGCCTCGGACCTTCGCGTCGTGGCGCCCGAAGGTAGATTCGGCGTTCCCGCTGCGCGACTTGGGATCTCGGTAGACCGGTGGACCGTCCGCCGGCTTGCCTCGCTTGCCGGAGGCGGTCCTGCCCGAACGGTTCTGCTGGCGGCCGAAGCCATCGAGGCGGACGAAGCGCTGTCACGGGGACTGGCCAACCGGCTCGGCGATCTGGCCACCGCCCAGGAATGGGCGCACGAGATCGCGAAACTCGCACCGCTGTCGCTGTATGCCCACAAACTGTTCCTCAACGACGACGGCACCCGCGACGAACCCGATGCGGCGCAAACGTCTGCGCTCGCCGCGGCGTGGCTCAGTGAGGACGCGCAGGAGGCACGCGCAGCGCGCAGAGAACGCCGCGATCCCGTCTTCCGGGGACGATGAGAGTGACAGTGCGATGGGAGTGACAGAGCCGATGGGAGTGACAGGCCGAATCACCCGGATCACGTCGTCGGCGCTGGCGGGAGCCGGGGCGATGTGGGTCGCGCGGGCTGCGCAGGGACTGCCCACCTCGCTCGGTGCATCGGTGTCCGATATCCGCCCGTACGCGGCCGGGTCACCGCGATACCGCGACGGCCGGTTCCACAACACCGATCCGGCGCACGTGCTCGGACCGGAGAGCGGAGGCGGTCTTTTCAAGGAGATGCTCACGCGCGGCTCCCGCGGAACTCCCCGGGCCGAGGTGCCGTTGGCGCCACACATCGCACCCGTCGACGCCGCCGAACTCGCCGCGACCTGGTACGGGCATTCGAGCGTGCTCGTCGAGATCGACGGCTACCGAGTGCTCGCCGATCCCGTGTGGAGCGAGCGGGTGTCCCCGTCGCGGACGGTGGGCCCCGCGCGCATGCACCCGACACCGGCGGCGCTCGCGGCGCTTCCCCGCATCGATGCCGTCGTGATCTCACACGACCACTACGACCACCTCGATCGCGTCACCGTCGAAACCCTCGCCGCCCTGCAACCGCACGTGCGTTTCCTGGCGCCGATCGGCGTGGGTGCCCACCTGCGGAAGTGGCGGATCGCCGAGGACCGCATCGTCGAACTCGACTGGGATCAGCACACCGAGGTCGGAGCCCTGACCATCACCTGCACCGAGGCCCGGCACTTTTCCGGGCGGGGATTGCAGCGCAACCTCACATTGTGGTCGTCGTGGGTGATCACCGGTCCCACCCGCAACGTGTTCTTCGGTGGTGACAGCGGCTACACCCGGCGCTTCGCCGACCTGGGGGAGAAGTACGGGCCCTTCGACCTGACGCTGCTCCCGGTCGGGGCATACGACCAGCGCTGGCCGGACGTGCACATGAATCCCGAGGAAGCCGTGCGCACCCACCTCGACCTCGGCGGTGTCGAACGCCGCGACAGCCTGCTCGTCCCGGTTCACTGGGGCACCTTCAACCTCGCGTTCCACGCATGGTCCGAACCCATCGCCCGGCTCCTTCCCGCCGCGCAGCACGAGGATGTGACGACCGCGGTTCCCATGCCCGGACAGCGCATCGACGTACTGCGGCCCCCTGCTCTGCAGCCATGGTGGGTACCGCTCGGCTGACGCACCGAACATCCGACGCGGCACTGGCTTAACCTTGTCTCCCATGGCAGTCGAAGAGCCCACCACGGTGGTCGAGACCGTGCCCGGGTTCGTACCCGATCCCGGCTATATCGCAAACGGTTTGTCCACCGATCAGGTGGCCGAACGTGTCGCGCGCGGCGAGACCAACGACGTGCCCGACCGTGCCTCGCGGTCGATCCGAGACATCGTCCGAGCTAACGTGTTCACCAGGATCAATGCGATTCTCAGTGTGCTGCTGCTCATCGTGCTGGCGACCGGCTCGATCGTCGACGGCATCTTCGGCCTGCTGATCATCGCGAACAGCGGGATCGGCATCATCCAGGAGGTCCGCGCCAAACGGACCCTCGACAAACTCGCGATCGTCGGCCAGGCGAAACCGGTGGTGCGCCGCGACGGTACCGGTGCCGAACTGTCACCGAAGAATGTGGTGCTCGACGACATCATCGAACTCGGTCCGGGCGACCAGCTCGTCGTCGACGGCATCGTCCTGGAGTCCGAGGCCCTCGAACTCGACGAATCCCTTCTGACCGGTGAAGCCGATCCGGTCGACAAGTCGCCGGGCACAGCGGTGATGTCGGGGAGCTTCGTGTCGGCAGGCGCCGGGTCCTATCGGGCGACGAAGGTCGGCCGGGACGCGTACGCGGCCCGCCTCGCAGAGGAGGCCAGCAAGTTCACGCTCGTGCATTCGGAACTCAACGCCGGCATCAACAAGATCCTCAGGTTCATCACGTATCTGATGATTCCGGCGGGGCTGCTCATCATCTACAACCAGCTGTTCTCGAGTGGCCAGGCCCTCGGTCCGGCACTGAGCGGCATGGTCGCGGCGCTCGTTCCGATGGTCCCCGAAGGACTCGTGCTGATGACGTCGATCGCGTTCGCGGTCGGTGTGATCCGGCTCGGCCGGCGGCAGTGCCTCGTGCAGGAGCTTCCGGCAATCGAGGGGCTGGCCCGCGTCGACGTGGTCTGCGCCGACAAGACCGGCACGCTCACCGAGAACGGCATGCGATTGGCCGAGCTCGAACTTGTCGGCACCGGGGACGGAGAGCCCGAGCGCGCGGCGCTGGCGACGATGGCCGCCGACGA
The DNA here is from genome assembly GCF_036327435.1 of Rhodococcus chondri. Lineage (NCBI taxonomy): Bacteria > Bacillati > Actinomycetota > Actinomycetes > Mycobacteriales > Nocardiaceae > Rhodococcus > Rhodococcus chondri. The sequence goes on from NZ_JAUZMZ010000017.1 coordinate 10,071, forward strand.
TCCCCGACCGAACGCGAGTGTCGCGGCGATTGCCGAGGCGTTCCCCGGCGTGCCCGGCTGGGGCGAGCCGACCGCGATCGCGCCGTTCTCGTCGGCGAAGAAGTGGAGTGGGCAGTCCTACGGCGAGCACGGCAACTGGTTGCTCGGCGCGCCCGATGTGCTCCTGGATCCGAACTCGGCTACGGCCCGGCGCGCCGAGGAGATCGGTGCCCGCGGCCTGCGGATACTCCTGCTCGCGCGCAGCGACCGCCCCGTCGACGACGCGCTGGCCCCGGGCGTCGTCACACCCGAAGCGCTGGTCGTGCTCGAGCAGCGCATCCGTCCCGACGCGAAACCCACGCTCGAATACTTCGCGAGCCAGAAGGTCGACGTCAAGGTCATTTCCGGGGACAACGCGGTGTCGGTAGGGGCGGTCGCGTCGTCGCTGGGGCTGCCGCGCGGCGACGCGCCGATCGATGCCCGCACATTGCCCGAGGACCTGTCGCAACTCGCCGAGGTGGTCGAATCGTCGACGACGTTCGGCCGGGTGCGTCCCGACCAGAAACGCACGATGGTCGGGGCGCTGCAGTCGCGCGGGCACACGGTGGCGATGACCGGGGACGGCGTCAACGACGTGCTCGCACTCAAGGATGCCGACATCGGTGTCGCTATGGGGTCGGGCAGCCCCGCAACACGATCGGTCGCGCAAATCGTGCTGCTGAACAACACGTTCGCGACTCTTCCGTATGTGGTTGCGGAGGGGCGACGGGTGATCGGCAACATCGAGCGGGTCTCGAACCTGTTTCTCACCAAGACCGTCTACTCGGTGCTGCTCGCATTTCTCGTCGGGATCTCGGGGGTGCTGTCCCAGTTCTTCGACTTCGAGCCGCTGCCCTACCCCTTCCTGCCGCGGCACGTGACGATCGCCGCATGGTTCACCATCGGCATTCCCGCCTTTCTCCTGTCGTTGGCGCCCAACAACGAGCGTGCCCGATCGGGCTTCGTGTCGCGGGTGATGCGTCTGTCGATTCCGTCGGGTGTGATCATCGGTGTCGCCACATTTGTCTGCTACGTGCTGGTCTACGGCGGACCGGATCAGACCGAGGCGCAGAAGGTACAGGCCGGAACATCGGCTCTCATCACGCTCATCATGATCGCGCTTTGGGTGCTGGCGGTAGTGGCACGGCCGTACCAGTGGTGGAAGATCGCGCTGCTCGGCGGCTCGGTGCTGGGGTACGTAATTCTGTTCTCGCTGCCCTTCACCCGCGAGTTCTTCGCGCTCGACCCATCGAATGTCGCGTACTCGACGATCGCGCTGACCTGCGGAGCGATCGGGGTGGTGCTTGTAGAGATCTCATGGTGGGTGACGGGCAGACTGCACGGCGAACACCGCCGGCTCTTCGCTGCTCCGGAAGATCTGCTTCCGGGCGAGCACTGACGGACGTTCGACGCAGGTTTCTATCGGCGGCGCTCCGGGCATCCTGTCGACCGGACCACTCCACTCGAACGGAAGGAGCGGGAGATGGGCTTCATGGATTCGGTGAAGGGCCTCGTTCAAAAGGGTAAGGACTACGCCTCGAAGAATCCCGACAAGGCGAGCGGTGCCATCGACAAGGCCGGCAACGCGGTCGACCAGCGGACGGGCGGCAAGTATTCCCAGCATGTCGACAAAGCTCAGGACGCCGCGCGCCGTCACCTCGGCACCACGCACAATCCGGCACCGGGCGCGCAGCCCGGACCCGGCGGCGCGCCGGGACCGGAAACGAACCCGGGACCCGAGGCTCAGCCCGGTCCACGGACTCCGTGACGCCTGGTAACTCGTAACGCTGGGCACTCTGTAACTCCAGACCCAGAACGCCACGCACCCCGGCAACCCGCCGCGGTGCGTGGCGTCGCGCGTCCATGTTGCTGTGGCAAACTTCGTTCGCTCGATACACGAACGAAAGGACACACAGTGGGCTTCATGGATCAGGTCAAAGGTCTCGTCGACAAGGGCAAGGAACTCGCCGCGGAACATCCGGACCAGGTGAACCAGGCGATCGACAAGGTCGGCGACGTGGCCGACCAGAAGACCGGCGGAAAGTTCTCGGACAAGGTCGATACCGCTCAGGACGCCGCGAAGAACGCGCTCGGCACCAACTGAGTCTTTCTCTCGAGCGCCCGATTTCGGACGCCCGAATGTTCAGGGCACCGGGCGACCGGTGAGCAGCGCGGAGAGCGCCTGGGTTGCCGAGGGGTGTCCCTCGGTCGGTGTGGTGTAGCAGATCCGCCGATGGATCCGGTGTCGCTTCGGCCGGTGTTGCTGTGCTGCCGCGGCGGCTCCGGTGAGCAGCTCGTGCGGGTGGTGCCGGTGGTTGCGGCGCCGGGTGCGGGTCGGGTCGAGCAGGTGCGGCGCGGTCCACCGGGGCCGGCCGCCGTGCGGGTCGGCGGTGGTGGTCCATCCCGCGTCGGTGCCGGTGATGCGGGCGTGGTCGGCGTCGCACACCAGCGCGAGGTTGTCGAGGTCGGTGGCGCCGCCGTCGCGCCACTCACGTAGGTGGTGCACCGCGCAGTGCGCGGCGGGCACGTCGCAGCCCGGTCGGGTGCAGCCGCGCTGCCACGCGGTGAGCAGCAGCCGCTGGTCCCGGCTTGCGAGGCGTTTGCCGCGACCGAGGTGCAGCGGCACACCGGTGTGATCGAACAGTGCGAGCAGCGGATGGATCTTCTCGGCCATCGCCAGGGCATCCGCCACCGGCACGACCCCGCCGGTGGCGGTGGTCGCGACACCGGTGCCGGTTTCGAGTTGCTCGAGGGTCATGGTCACGATCACCGTCACCGGCAGACCACGGTGCTGCCCGAGCGCACCCGACGACAGGGCCAGGGTGCAGAGCGCGTCGAATGCATCGTGCAGACGCTGGTCGGGTGCATGTAGATCCCGCTTCGCGGCCTGCTCGATCGCCATCGGGTCCAACTCGGGCCGATCGATGCTGCCGCGCGGTGAGTCGGGGTCGTCGGGATTGTTCATGCCCGGCCTCGCCCATTTGGCCAGGATCGCCTCGAGTTTCGCGCGGGTGGCCGGGTGCAGATCCCCGCGCAACGACGACATCAGATCCGCCCCCTGCGGTCCCACCCGCAGTGATCGGCGCGCCTTTCGATCCCGCTCGTCCGGGAGCGCCCCGTCCGGATCCAACCGCGCCAGCAACGCGATCCCTGCGGTGGTGATGTCTTCGGGGGTCGACGACCGCGCGAGGATGCCCAGAATTTCGTCGATCTGCTCGCGCGCGTCGGAGTCGAACCGGCCCGGGATCTTCTCGACGACTTTGCGCACCGCCTCCCCGTGCGCGGCCGACGCCCGCCCGTCGGCGAGGGCGCGGGCGGTGACCGGCAGGATCGGGTCGAGCCTCGCGCCGCTGGGCACGATCCGCGGCGCGAGCACCCGGGCGGCGTGCACCCGCCGGGTCGCCTCACCCCGCGACAGGCGCAGCAGATCGATCAGATACTTCTGCGGAGTGGACAGTGTCACCGCCTCGTGCAGGCCCCGCTCCTGCACCTGGGCCACGACACGGGCATCGAGGCCGTCCAACCGGCGCCGCACCGTCTCGGCGGTCTGCAGCACCCGCGTGATCTGCTCGTCGGACAGCGCGGTGAGATCGAGGGCGCAGAATGCGTCGGTGGCCGCGACGATGCCGTCGACCTGCTCGAACCCCCCAGTCGAACTCATATTCGAATGATAGTCGGAATCGAACGTATGTGCGGTAAAATGGAGATCTTCGTAGCCTTACCCCCTCAGCCGGTACAGCCCGAGATGTCCAGGGCGCGAACGCGAGCGACAACTACCTCGCGGTATCGTCCGAGGAGTTCGGTGACGATCTCATCACCCTCATGTCCGCTCCCGCGTGTTCTTCCCCGCGTGTTCGGCGGTGGACGTCCCGACACACCAATCCGTCGAGGATCGAGGACGTCTCGTGGAACTGATCGCTTCCCTACCTGCCGACACACCGTTGAAAGATGTGGCTGGGCACGCGCGCCGCGCGGAGACACTCGGGTTCGACGTGCTGCACGTGCCGGAGACGATTCACGACCCGTTCGTGACGAGCGTGCTCGCTCTCGAGCACACCACGACGCTGGCCGTGCGCACCAGCATGGTGGTGGCCTTCCCTCGAAGTCCCATGGTCACCGCGTACGCCGCATGGGATCTGTCCCGGTACTCGAACGGGCGCTTCCAACTCGGCCTCGCCTCGCAGGTCAGGGGCAACATCGTGGGCCGCTATTCGACGGCGTGGACCGACCCGGTCGGTCGGCTCCGGGACTACATCGGATCGGTTCGCGCGATCTTCCGTGCCTTCCAGGAAGGCTCCGGCCTCCATCACGAAGGACCGCACTACCGATTCGACCGGCTCCAGCCGTATTTCGATCCCGGGCCGATCGATTGTGCGCCACCGAGCTTCTGGACCGGCGGTGTGAATCGCGGGATGTGTGAACTCGCCGGCGAGGTGTCGGACGGCTTCGTCTGCCACCCCGCAGCTTCGCACCCGCGGTACCTGGAGGCCCGGATTCGTCCTGCCCTCCAGGCCGGGGCGGCCGCAGCCGGGCGCACGGACAGCGGGCCCCGAATCGTGGTCAACGTTCGGCCACTGGTCGGCCGGACTCGCGATGAAGTGGATGCGTGCCGCGACGAGCGTCGCCGCGAACTCGCCTTCCTCTACAGCACACCCGCGTACCACCGCCAGCTCGAACTCCTGGACCTGCCCGATCTCGGACCGGAACTCACCGAAATGGTCGCGGCCGGAGAATGGTCCTCGCTGCCAAGTCTTCTCACGAACGACGTGCTCGACCGTCTCCTACCGGCGGGCACCTGGGACGAGCTTCCCGGCCTACTCGGCGAGTGGTACGCAAACCACTGCGACGGAATAAGTCTCGGCCTCTCCGGTGATCCCGCCGAAGACGGCAGGATGGAACGCTTCGTACACGAGGCGAAAACGATTCCGCCGCTCCACAGCCCGTAGACGAACATTCCCCGCGGCGACCCGGCCGATGCCGGGCGCCGCGGGGAATGCCGGGCGCCGCGGGGAATGCCGGGGTGGTTCGGGTCAGGCGGCGCCGAGAATCAGGCCGCTCGTGGGAACCGCGGTTCCCGCCGTGACGATGACGTTGTCGACACCCTCGGGCTGGTTGGTGGAGGTGCCGCGCAGCAGGCGGACGGCTTCGGCGATGCCGTTGACGCCGTGCAGATACGCCTCACCGACCTGGCCGCCGTGCGTGTTGCTCGGAAGCTTGCCGCCGATCTCCAGGTTGCCCTCGCGGATGAAGTCCTTGGCCTCGCCCGGGCGGCAGAAACCGAGTTCCTCGAGCTGCGGGAGCACCAGCGGAGTGAAGTGGTCGTAGAGGATCGCGGCGTTGATGTCGTCCGGCGTCAGGCCCGCCTGCGCGTAGAGCTGACGACCGACCAGCCCCATCTCCGGGATGCCGGAGATGTCGGGGCGGTAGTAGCTCGTCATCATGTGCTGGTCCTTGCCGCTGCCCTGTGCGGCGCCCTTGATGATCGCGGGCTTGTTGCGCAGGTCCTTGGCGCGCTCGGCCGAGACGATGACGAGGGCCTGGCCACCGTCGGTCTCCTGGCAGCAGTCGAGCAGGTGCAGCGGCTCGGCGATCCACCGGGAGTTCTGGTGGTCCTCGAGCGTGATGGGCTTGCCGTAGAACCATGCGGCGGGATTGTTGGCGGCGTGCTTACGCGCCACGACCGCAACCCGGCCGAAATCCTCACTCGTCGCGCCGTATTGGTGCATGTACCGCCGGGCGAACATCGCGACCCACTGGGCGGGTGTCGACAGGCCCTGCGGGGTCAGCCACGCGTAGGCCGCACGGTCCGCGGTGGAGTCCATCGGACGGTCGTGCTGCCCGGCACCGAAGCGCATCCCGGAGCGTTCGTTGAACGCACGGTAGACCACCACGACGTCGGCGATGCCGGTCGCCACGGCCATCGCGGCCTGCTGCACCGATGCGCACGCCGCACCGCCGCCGTAGCCGACCCGGGAGAAGAACTTCAGTTCCCCGAGCCCGCAATTGCGGGCGACGAGGATTTCACCGTTGGTCTCCATCGTGAAGGTCGTCAGACCGTCGACCTCGGACGGGTCGATGCCGGCGTCGGCGAGGGCCGCGGTCACGGCCTCACACGCGAGCTGCAGTTCCGAGCGGCCGGACTTCTTCGAGAACTCGGTGGCGCCGATGCCGACGATCGCGGCGGCGCCCGAGAGCGGGCTGACAGCCATCAGGCGTCCTTCCCTTCACTTGCGGCGGGGTACGCGACGGTGACGGTGCCGGAGAGATGGTTGCCGAGGCTGTTCGCGCCCTGCACCTTCACCTCGACGAGACCGTTCTCCTTGGAAACCACCTCGCCGGTCATCGTCATGGTGTCGCCCGGGTAGTTGGGGGCACCGAGGCGGATCTTCACGCGGCGCACCGACACGGCAGGCCCGGCCCAGTCCGTCACGAATCGTCCGGCCAGGCCGTTGCTGGTGAGGATGTTCATGAACACGTCCTCGGACCCGCGCTCCCGCGCCAGATCGGGATCGTGATGCACGTCCTGGAAGTCGCGTGTCGCGAGCGCGGTGGCCACGATCAGCGTGCGGGTCAACGGGATCGCCAGTTCGGGAAGCACCTCGCCGACCGCGATGTCGTCGTAGCTGCGCCCGTTCAGCGCAGGCGTGGTGGCGGTGGCGGTCATGCGACCACCTCGACACCGGCGGCGAGCTGTGCACCCAGGCGGGCGAGGTCGGACGCCGAGCCGCCGAGGGTTGCGCCGATCTGCTTGCCCCACAGTAGGTGCCGGTGTACGGGGTAGTCGGTGTCGACTCCCATGCCGCCGTGGACGTGCGTGGTGCGGTGGACGACGCGCTGGCCGCCGTCGGTGGCCCACCACTTCGCGACGAGCACCGACGTGCCCGGCTCCTGCCCTTCGGCGAGCAGCCACGCGGCCTGCCAGAGCGTCACACGCATCGCCTGGAGGTCGATGTAGCAGTCGGCCAGTTGGTGGTTGACCGCCTGGAACGTCGCGAGGGGGCGCCCGAACTGGTGTCGGCCGTTGAGGTAGGTGACGGCGTGTTGCACGGCGCCGTCTCCGACACCGAGCGCCATCGCGGCGAGCGCGAGTTCGACCCGGTCCAGCAGCCACTGCGCCGTGGTGCCGTCGGCGGGGCCGAGCAGCTCCGCGGGAGCGGACTCCAACGTGACGTTGCCGCAGATCTCCCAGTTGGTCGACTGCGTCTGCTCCACCGACACGCCGTCGGCGGCGAGGTCGACGAGGAACAGCGCTGCGCCGGTCGGTGTGGTCGCCGAGACGATCGCGCGGTCCGCGACGTGGGTGATCGGGACGACGGCCTTGGCTCCGGTCAGAGTCCACCGGCCACCGGCTTCGACGGCCGCGGTCTGCGGGTCGCCCGCGGCGTACGGGCCGAACTCTTCGAGTCCGATCGTCAGGAACCGGCTGCCGTCGGCGACGCCCGGGACCAGCGCGGTGCGCTGCTCGTCGGTGCCGAACTCGGCGATCGTGAGTGCGGCGAGCGTTGCCTGCCAGATCGGCACGGGTGCGACGTGGCGACCCTGCTGCTCGAGCAATACGTACAGCTCGGACAGGCCCAGTCCCCCGCCGCCGAGGTTCTCCGGCAGCGCGATGCCGAGCAGTCCCGTGGTCGCGAGTTCACGCCACAGGTCGCGGTCGATGCGCTCGTCGCTCAGCTCGACCTGCTTGATCCGATCGATGTCGGCCCTGCTGGTGAAAACCTCGTCGGCGAGAGTGCGGATCGCCTCTTGCTCTTCGCTGAAGTTGAAGTCCATCAGTGTTCCTCCCGTGCAGCCGGCCGGAACGCGGGCAGCGTCAGATCCGGGTCGGCATCGATCCAGTCCAGTTCCACCGGCATGTCGATCTCGACCTCGTCCGGCGTCACGCCGGTCATGTTCGCGACCAGTCGGGTGCCCTCTTCGAGTTCGATGGTCGCCACGACGAGCGGGTAGTCGAATCCGGGGATCCGAGGATGGTGGTTGACGACAAAGCTGTAGACGGTGCCGCGGCCCGAGGCTTCGACGGTGTCCCATTCGAGCGACCGGCACGCCCCGCACATGGGCCCGGTGGGATGACGCAGCGTGCCGCAGGTGCTGCACCGCTGGATCACGAGTCGATGTTCCTTGGCAGCTTCGAACCAGAAGGCGTTGTCGGCGTTGAGCGCCGGACGCGGACGCAGGCCCTTCGGCTTCTCCGCAGGCTTGGGGGCGAAACGCAGCGTGCGCCACCGTTGGGTCGCGACGACCTCGTCGTCACCGTTGCGGTACGTCTTCAGAGTCGTGACGAAGTGCCCGACGCCGAGGCCGGTCTTCTTCTCTTCCGAGATCGACTCGATCACCTCGGTGAGCGACACCCGGTCGCCCGGACGCAGCTCCACGAAGAACTCGAAATCCGAGTCGGTGGCGACGACCGACGTGAAACCCTCACCGTCGAGCGTCGCGATCAGGTCCGTCCACACCTGCGACGGATCGTTGTTCGCCATCTTGTCGGTGAAGGTGCGCATGGTCCACACCTGCGCCATCAACGCGGGGGCCACTGCGCCGTCGCGCCCGGTGGCACGGGCGGCCTCGTCGTCGAGGTAGACGGGATTGGTGTCCCCCATCGTCTCGACCCAGTGCCGGATCATCGGGATGTTGACCTCGTCCGGTCCCCACGTGGTGGGAGTCAGCGTCCGGCCTTCGAATGCCTTCAGTTCGGTGAGGAATGCGCTCACTTGACCCTCTTCTCACGCACGAGACCCAGGCCCATCGTGCCGACCATGTCGCGCAGCACCTCGTTGACACCGCCACCGAACGTGTTGACCATTCCCTGGCGGGAGATCTGCTCGATCTGGCCTGCCAGCAGCGCGCCCGGCGACTCGGGACGAATCCGGCCGGAGGCGCCGAGGATCGCGAGCAGCGTGCGGTAGACGTCGATGTGGGTCTCGGTGCCGTACGCCTTGGTGGCGCCGGCATCCGCCCCGGACAGCGTGTCCGCGGCGACAGCCGCCGTCATCTTCCAGTTCAGCAGACGCATCGCCTCGAGCTTCGCGTGCGTACGGGCGAATTCCTGTTGCACCCATGGGATTTCGATTGCGCCGTTGTCCTTGGCCCAATCCAGAACCTGATGCCACAGGCCGTACGTGCGGCCGCCGATCGCGGCGAGGCCGACGCGCTCGTGGTTGAGCTGGGCTGCGATCAGCTGCCAGCCGCCGTTGACGTCACCGATGACGTTTTCCTGCGGAACCCGGATGCCGCTGTAGTACGTCGAGGTCACCATCAGGCCACCGACGGTATTGATCGGGGACCACGAGAAGCCGGGATCGTCGGTGGGCACGACCAGGATGGAGATGCCCTTGTGCTTGGGCGCCTCGGGGTCGGTGCGGCACGCGAGCCAGACGTAGTCGGCGGTGTTGGCGCCGGAGGTGAAGATCTTGTTGCCGTCGACCACCCACTCATCGCCATCGGCAACCGCGCGGGTCTTGAGCGACGCGAGGTCGGTACCGGCCTCGGGTTCGGTGTAGCCGATCGCGAAGACGATGTCGCCCGCGAGTATGCCCGGCAGGTAGCGTTCCTTCTGCTCCTGCGTGCCGTACTTCATCAGCGTCGGACCGACCGTGTTCACGGTGACGAACGGGAACGGGAGACCCGCGCGCTGCACCTCGTCGAAGAACACGAACTGCTCTTCGATGGAGCGGCCCTGACCGCCGTACTCCTCGGGCCATCCGATGCCGAGCCAGCCGTCCTGGCCGAGAAGCTTGACGACCTCACGGAAGTGCTCGCCGCCCACGCCCTGCTCGCCCGCTCTGCGGCGCTTCTCCTCCGGCAGCAGGCTCGCGAAGTACGCGCGCAGTTCCCTTCGCAGCTCCAGCTGCGCCGGCGACTCCCTCAACTCCATCGTTGCTCTCCCATTCGTCGCTATACGCGAATTCGGACGCTACGGACCGATTCGCATCCAGGCTTGTCCGGTCTCGCTGAGCGGTAGTTTTCGCGCTACGACCCTGTCGCGCGAATGAAATGCCGGATTCCGCTCAGCGGGCTTTCGTGGTCGACGGCAGTCCTGCCGACCGCATACTCGTGGCCATGAATGATCCTTCCGACCTTGCGGCCCGGTACGCGGTCGCGGTGGACTTACGAGACCCTGCTGCCTTGGCCGCCCTGTTCACGGCCGATGCCGAATTCGTGCAGCCACCCGCCGTGACCCGCGGAACCGAGAAGGTGGTCACGGTCGGTGGGGACGCGATCGTCACGGTCGTGCTGGGCGGCACCGCGCACCTGCACGCGACGCATCACGCCGTGCACCAGCAGGTGATCGATATCGACGGTGACGGTGACACTGCCGGCGGGTGGGTGTACTGCCTTGCCCATCACCTGTACCGGAGCCGCGACGGGATGCGCGACAACGCGATCACCATCCGCTACCGCGACGGCTACCGGCGTGTGGACGGCAGCTGGCTGATCGCACGCCGGGAACTGATCGTCGACTTCATCGAGGACAGCGCCGTCACGGTGCCTGGCGCCTGACCACGCGAGTGCCGCCGGTTCGACGGAGCTAGACCAGAGACATACGTTCCGAGCACGCCGCCATCTCGTCGAGGACGGCCTCGAAGGTGGTGGCGTGTCGGGACGCGGACAGCAGAATCCGGTCCGAACCGAGCGAGCGCGCCCATTCGACCTTCGACTCGTCCATCTTCGGCAGGATGTGACCCAGTACCAGTGCCACGTCGGACGGGTCGCGGTCGGCATCCGATGCCGCGGACCGCATCGTCGCGATCGCCCCGGCCAGATCCTCACCGCCGAGTCCGAGGGGCTGGAACCCGTCGCCGAGTCGCCCGGCCCGCCGCGCGGCGGCCTTGCTATGACCACCGATGTAGAGCGGAACTCCGCTTTCGCGGAACGGTTTCGGGAACGAGTACGCACCGGCGAAGGAGTTGAACTCGCCATCGAAGTCGACGCCGTCGGACCCTCCGGCCCACAACGCGCGCATCACGGCGATCGCCTCGTCGGTCGCCTTGCCGCGACGGGTGAAGTCACCGCCGCAGGCCTCGATCTCCTCGCGCATCCAGCCGACGCCGAGGCAGATGCGAGCACGGCCACCGGACAGCGAATCGAGGGTGGCGAGCCGCTTGGCCAGCACAACCGGATTGTGATTGGGCGCCACCAGGACTCCGGTGGACAACCCGAGACGGGTGGTGGCTCCGGCCACGAACGACAGCAGCTCGAGCGGATCCGGCAGCGGGCAGTCGTCGGGCAGATGCGACTTTCCGGTCGGCGAGTACGGGTACTCGCTCGCGGTATTCGCGATCACCACCGCGTGCTCGACAGCGGAGATCTCATCGAACCCGAGGGATTCTGCGGCCTGTGCGAACTCCAGGACCGACTTCGGATCGCCGGCCGTACCCAGTTCGACCGGCATAACCACACCGAGCTTCACACGCCACCCGCTTCCTGTCGTCCCGCAGCCCGTTGTTCCACAGCCTGTTGTTCCGCAGCGCGGATCACGCTGTGATTGCCTCTACCAGTTTCGGGGCCCACACGACTTTGCCGAGGAACCGGTCGGCTCCCGGATCGGTCGCCAGCCAGACCGCGGCGTCCGCGGGAACCGTCGCGGGCACGGCGTCGAATCCCTGGCCGACGATCTTGTCGGTGCCGCCGCGGGCCGCACCCGACTCGGTGACCACGAACCCGGGGCTGAGGTTGAACGCCCGCAATCCCCGCGGCCGATACTCCGCGTTGACCGCGCCTGCGAGCCTGCTGAACGCCGCCTTCGATGCCGCGTACGACAGTCCCCAGCCGCCCTCACCGGGCGCGGCGGGCGGGTCCGTCGTCGCCGAACCCGACACCATGTTGATGAGAACCCCGGCGCCTCGCTCGACCATCGTGGGCGCCACCCGCTGGATCAGCGCGAGCTGATGCAGGTAGTTGCCACGCAACATCGCGGTGGCGTCGTCGAGGTCGATGTCGAGCACCCGGTCCATGTTGCCGGCGGTCTGCGCGTAGGCATTGTTGACGAGAACATCGACCCGGCCCCAGGTTTCGAGTACCTGATCCGCTGCGGACAGCACCGAGGCCGCGTCGAGCAGGTCCATCGGGACGGGCAAGGCCTCGACACCGAGCGCTCGGACCTCCCCGGCAGTGGTCTCCAGGCTGCCCGGCACGGGAATCGGCTCACCGTGGGTGCGCGGCGCCACGCGTCCGTCACCCTCCCGCACTGTCCTGGCGGTGAGGGCGACGTCGAATCCGCTTCGCGCGAATGCGAGCGCGATCTCCCGGCCGATGCCTCGGCTCGCACCGGTCACGAGGGCGACCGGGCGACCACTGGGCAGTCCCGTGTCAGACATCGAGGAACCGCTGCCGGCCCGACGCCACGAACTGCGCCTCGAGCTCACGCTTGTCCTCGTCGGACATCAGGACGTACTCCGGCGCGCCGCGTCCCTCCCAGCGGTACACCGGCTCGTCGCACCGCCACAGCTGGGCCTGCAGTTCCCGCTTGAGCACCTTGTTCGATCCCGTGACCGGGAGGTTGGTCGACACCCGAACGAAGCGCGGTGCGGACTTGGTACCCAGATCGCCCTGGACGGCGAGGAAACCCGCGAACTCCTCGGGATCGAAATCGGTCAGGTCGGATACCTCGATCGCGGCCATCACCTGATCGCCCGAGCGCGGGTCCGGCACGGCGTACACCCCGGTGGCGATGACCTTCGGGTGCCGGCGCACGATCCGCTCGATCATCAGGGCAGAGGTGTTTTCACCGTCGACGCGGATCCAGTCGCCCTTGCGGCCCGCGAAGTAGATGAACCCGTCCTCGTCGATGTAGCCGAGGTCGCCGGTCCAGTACCAGCCGTGCTTGATCCGGTCGGCGATGGCCTGTTCGTTCTTGTAGTACCCCTCGAACCGCTTCGCGCCACCCTTGTCGATCATCTCGCCGATGGCCTCGTCCGGGTTCAGGACGCGGCCGTGCTCGTCGAGCTTCGCTCGCGCGCACTCGACCAGGGTGTCCGGGTCGACGACGGCGATCTCGTCATGGGCGGGCCGACCGAGCGCCCCCGCGGGAGCCTCGGGATCGAGCTTCACCGAACCGGCGCCCTCCGAGGAGCCGTAGCCCTCGAACAATTCGGCGCCGAAGCGGCGGACGAATTCGGCCTTGTCCTCCGGAGACGCTTCGGTGCCGAATCCGCGGACCAGGGAGTTGTCGATGTCGCCCGGCTGCTCGGGCGTCGCCATCAGGTACGACAGCGCCTTTCCGACGTACGTGAAGAACGTCGCGCCGAAGAACTTCACGTCCGGCAGGAATCCGGACGCGGAGAACTTGCGTGCCTCCGGCAGGCAGACGGTGGCGCCGTTCGCCAGCGCGGGTGCCCACAGCGCCATGAGCGCATTGCCGTGGAACAGCGGCATGCAGCAGTAGTCGACGTCTTCGCGGACGTGCCCGTACTTCACCGTATTCGCGTACGCCAGCCGGGCGAGCCGTCCCTGGCTGCAGCGCACCGCCTTCGACATACCGGTGGTACCGGAGGTGAACAGCAGGAGGAACAGCGAGGAGTCGTCGATCGCCGGGTCCATGGCGGGCTCGGCGACAGCGTGCTCGGCGACCCGGTCCGCGTAGGACGGATCGTCGACGAGCACGAACCGATCCTCGGCCAGACCGAGGTCGAGTCCCCGCAACTTCTCCATGCCCTCCGCATCGGTGACGATGAGCTGGCAGTCCACGTATCGGAGCTCGGCCTCGAGTTCGGCGCCGCGACGCGTCGGGTTGATACCGACGATCGTCGCCCCGTTCAGTGCGGCACCACCGAGCCAGAACAGGAACTCGGGAACATTTTCGAGCAGCACGCCGATGTGGAACGGGCCGTCCTGCCGCAGCGAGGTGGCCAGCGCCCCGCGCGCGGCACTTTCACGGACCGTTTCGTCCCATGTCCAGTCCCTGTCCCGGGTCCGGGTGCCGGGGTGCACATCCCCGAGCCGGTCGAGCAACATCTCGGCGATCGTGGCGCGTTCCAACTTCACTCCTGAGTTCGAATTCCGTAACCGCGGCGGTCACAACGCATCCACCTGCGGGATCTCGGGATGCAGACCCGGCACCCGGCGAGTGTCACCGTTGATACGGCATGCGCACTGGCTGCGCAAAAGGGTTGTGCCGCACACTAACCAGGACGCCCGATACACACGGGGCGAGTCCCGGTCAGTGGAAGAACCCGCGTCTTCAGCGACTGGCCGCCAGCACCACGTCGACGAGTGCCCGGACCGCCCGGTCACAGTCCTGACGGTCGTATCCCAGGAGCCGCACCTGCTCGGCGACAGGCTCGTACGCCAGCGTGTTGCCACGCCCCTGGACGATAGCGGCGTCCGACAACAGCGGGTGCTGTTCGTCCCGCGCCTCGATGACGCGCGTACCACCTGCGGCGTCGACCATCATCTGGAAGAACTCCTTGTACTGCAGGTTCTGATCGCCGACCATGTAGGCCGTCCCGGATTCGGCGTTCTGCAGGGCGCCACGGATCGCCTGGGCAAGTGACTGGGCGGACATGTAGTTGGTGCCGCCGGTCGGGGCGAAGTCCCGAATGGAGGGTTCGTTCCCGGCAGCCCACGAGACCATCTTCCGGTAGCGGCGGGCAGATGCGCCGGGCACGGCACCGATGATCGACGGCGGGTTGAGCGTGCAGACGTTGAACGACTCGTCGGCCAGTGCGCGGGCGCCCTCGTCCGCGGCCTTCCGGGCTGCGATATACGCGTTGCCGGCCGCGAGCTCCGGACGCAGCTGGTGGTAGTAGCTTCCGACCTGCACGAAGCGGCCCACACCGGCCTGCTTGGCGAGCTCGGCGAATCGGGGCACGCCGACGATCTGCGTCTTCTCCCAGAATGCCTGATCCTCGTCGCCGGGCTTCTTGTGTCGCGGGTCCTGTCCGGCGGCGAAGACGATGCCGTCGAAGCGCGACAGCTCCTCGCGAGTGAAGGACGGAACTGTGTAATCGCCTGCCAGAACAGGGAAGTCGGCGACCGGCGAATCCTCCGGCATCTCGCCGCGAGCGGCCACGGTGACGTCGTCGCCCTGCTCGCGCAGGAGCAGTGCGGCGTGAGCGCCGATCATGCCGGTACCGCCGATGATCAAGACCTTCATAACTGTGCGCCCTTCGTTATGTCGTGGATCGGTATGTGGCAGATCTGTATGTCGCAGATCAGGGATTGCGGGGACGGTTGGTCCAGCCGCCGGTGCGGCGAGGTACCCAGCCGCCCGAAGAGTGGGTGCCGCCGTCGACGTGGATGGTGCCGCCGGTGACGAATCGGGACAGGTCGGACGCCAGGAACAGCGCTGCACCTGCCACGTCCTCCGGTTGTCCGGGACCTCCGAGCGGCGACCAGTTCGGCCACAGCGGCAGGTCTTCCTCGGGGACGAGCGTCGCGTAGGGCACCTGGACCGACTCGATGAGGTCCGGGGCGATGGCGTTCACTCGTATGCCGGACGGGCCGACCTCCGCGGCCAGCGATCGCGTGAACTGGGTCAGCGCCGCTTTGTATGCGGAATAGACGGTGTGGCCGGGAATCGCGCGGTGCGCTTCGACCGTCGTGAGGTTGATGATCGAACCGGTGCGGCGCTCGGCCATGCCCGGCACGAGCGTCTGCGTCAGCCGCAGGACGTGCGCGAAGTTGATCTCGTGCAACTCGTCCCACAGGGACGGCGCGTTGGTCTCGAACGTGTGCGGAGGCTGCACGTAGTGTCCGACGTTGTTGACCAGGATGTCCGGCCGGTGCTCGACGAGGTCGGACGGGCACGCCGTCTCGCGCACATCCCATTCGATCGATGTGATCGAGCCGCCTGCGGTCGCGTCGAATTCGAGAGCGCCGATCGTTTCGTTGTCCGCGACAAGGACGTCGGCGCCGTGCACGGCGAATGCACGCGCTACGGCGGCACCGATACCCTGAGCCCCGCCGGTGACCACCGCGCGGCGGCCGGTGAGCATCGCGCCGGGGGCGGAAGCAAATAGATCTGGCATGTACGCAGTACACCGCACACCCGCGTCCACCGACAGCCGTGTTTCCGGTGGGCGGAACTATCGCCGGCAGCGCCGATACGGTGTGTTACCTATTGCAGGAGACGAGGGAGAGGCCAACAGATGCAGCTGCACAGCTCTGCCGAGAGTCCGACGGGAACCCTGCAACGCGTGGCACTGATCCTCGACGCGTTCACCGGCGCGGAGACATTGAACCTGTCGCAGATCGTCGCCGCCACCGGACTGCCTCGAACGTCCGTGCACCGCGCGTTGGAGCAGCTGGTCCTGCTTCGATGGGTGCACCGTCACGGCATGGACTACCAGCTCGGGATGCGCATGATCGAGTTGGGTGCCGTGGCCGCGCAACAGAATTCACTTCGCAGAATCGCGCTTCCCAGCTTGCGTCGGCTGCACCGGGAAACCGGATGCATCGTGCACCTGGGCGTGCTCGACGGGCCGGACGCGGTGTACCTCGAAAAGGTCGGTGGAGATCTCGTTCCCAGCATCCGATCCGGGGCCGGTTACCGTCTGCCTGCGAAGTCGTCGACGATCGGGAAGGCGCTCCTGGCCGTCGAGGGATCCGGAGGCGTGGACACACCGGACACCGACCGAGTGCGTGAACTGCGAATCGCGTACGGCCAGGAGCGATGCATGAAGGGCTTCAGCTGCGTGGCGGTACCCATCGGCCCGATGGAGCGCACCGAATCTGCCGCTGCACTATCGGTGTTCGGCCCGGCCGGAAAGATCGCCGACAAACATCTTCGAGTATCGGCGCAGCTCGCGGCGACCGAAATCTGCCGGCGGATGAGGGATCGGCACCAGCGGGTGGGTGCGTAGCGGCGGCCTGTTCCCGGCCGCGGCGAGTCAGCCCCCGGCAGCCATGCGCGCCCGGACCTCGGGTCGTCTGAGCGGCGGGACCGTCGGCGGCGGTTGCCGGCGTTGTGGCAGTTCGGCGAGCAGCCGGGCGGTCGTCTCGGTGACCTCCGCGACCGCGCGTTCGAACGGTTCCCGGTTGGCGTCGGACAGTTTGTGGATTCCGCTGACCTTACGGACGTACTGGCGGGCGGCCGCCTCGATCTCCTCGGCGGTCGCTGCCGGTTCGAGTCCGCGCAGCTCTGTGATGTTCCGGCACATGATTCGAAGGGTAGTCCCCAACGGCCCAGCCGACCGGTCCGCCCAAGATACGGACGTATGCCGCACATCCCCGTAGGGTCGGTCCATCCCACTGCGATCCATCCGCACTGCAAGGAGCCGAATGAGAGTCCGTTACGTGAGCGCTGCCGCGGCCGTGTTGTCCACCGCGGCCGTCTTCCTGACCATTCCCGGTGTCGCAGGTGCCGCGGCGACGGCGGATGTCGTCCCGGGACGTACTCGGGTGATGGTGACCGTGCACGGCGTGCCGGTTCATCCGGAAAGCTGCCGGGTCGACCCTGATGTAGAAGGCAATACCCGGAGTCTGCCGTTGGAGCCGTCGGGCACGATGGTCGCGCACAACGTCGCGCCCGGTCCCCGCCGGGTTCGGGTGTGGTGCCCCGACGGCGGCGTCATCTTCGAGCGCATCGTCGACGTGCTTCCCGCGGACCCGCTGGCGGACGCGGCCGACACCGTGTTCCGGACTGCCGGCAGCAGCGACCGCGTCACCGATCCGACGCTTCGGTAGTGCCGCATGCGGTATCCGTCCCGGCCACGTCCGGGACGGATACCGGTGTCGTCAGGCTTCGATGCGCTCGATGATCGTCACGTTCGCGGTGCCGCCACCTTCGCAGATGGTGAGCAGGCCGTAGCGGCCACCGGTGCGCTCGAGTTCGTTGAGCAGCGTGGCCATCAGCTTCGTGCCGGTCGCGCCCAGCGGATGACCGAGTGCGATGGCGCCGCCGTTGACGTTGACCTTGGCCGGGTCGGCGCCGATCTCCTTGATCCAGGCGAGCACGACCGGCGCGAAGGCCTCGTTGATCTCGACCAGGTCGATATCGTCGATGGTCAGGCCGGCCTTCTCGAGCGCGTACTGCGTCGCCGGGATGGGTGCGGTGAGCATGAAGATCGGATCGTCGCCGCGGGCACTGAGGTGATGGATGCGGGCGCGCGGCTTCAGGCCGTGCTTCTTCACGGCTTCGCCGGAGGCCAGCAGCACCGCAGACGCGCCGTCGGAGATCTGGCTCGCGACCGCGGCGGTGATACGACCACCCTCGACGAGCGGCTGCAGCGTCGCCATCTTCTCGAGGCTGGTGTCCCGGGGGCCCTCGTCGACGGTCGCGTCGCCGAGCGGCACGATCTCGTTGTCGAAGCGGCCCGCGGCGATCGCGGCCTTGGCGCGCTCGTGGCTCTGCAGCGCCCACTTCTCGAGTTCCTCGCGGCTGACGTCCCACTTCTCGGCGATCATCTCGGCGCCCTTGAACTGCGACACCTCGTCGCTGCCGTAGCGCTCGGTCCAGCCCTTCGACCCGCCGAACGGGGAGTCGAAGCCGTACTGCTGTCCGACGATCATCGCGGCCGAGATCGGGATCTGCGACATGTTCTGCACGCCGCCGGCGACGATGAGGTCGGCGGTGCCGGACAGGATCGCCTGCGCGCCGAAGTGGATCGCCTGCTGGCTCGACCCGCACTGCCGGTCGACGGTGACGCCGGGAACATGCTGCGGGTAGCCGGCGGCCAGCCACGCGGTGCGGGCGATGTTGCCGGCCTGACCACCGATGGCGTCGACACATCCGAAGATCACGTCGTCGACGTCGGCGGGGTCGATGGCGGTGCGGCCGACGACGGCCTTGATGACGTGCGCTCCGAGATCAGCGGGGTGGACGTCGGACAGCCCGCCCTTCTTCTTCCCGATGGGTGTGCGCACCGCGTCGATGATGTAGGCCTCGGTCATGTTTACTCCTCAATCAGTTTCGGGGCTGGAGAGCCCGTCGAGAACGATGGAAAGATACTGCTGCGCAACGTGTTCTGCGGTGATGGTGCCGCCGGGGCGGTACCAGCGCACGGCAACCCACACGGTGTCGCGCAGGAACCGGAAGGCGAGTTCGACGTCGATGTCGGGCCGGAAACTGCCGTCGCCGACCCCGCGTTCGATCACGCCGACCCACAATTGACGGAATTCGATGTTGAGCTCGCCGATGTACGAGAAGCGGCCGCTGCCGTCGAGGTGCTTGGCCTCGTCCTGATAGATCGCGACGGCCGCGTGGGATCGGTCGATCGACTCGTACGATGCGGTGACGAGCGCCTCGAGTGTGGCGCGCGAGTCGAGGCCGGACGCGACGATCTTGCGGTAGCGGTCGAACAGATCGTCGAGGAATCCGTGCAGGATTTCGTCGACCATCGACTCCTTGGAGTCGAAGTGGTGGTAGAGGCTGCCCGACAGGATTCCGGCGGCGTCGGCGATGTCGCGGACGGTGGTTGCCCGCACACCGCGCGACGCGAACAGCTCGGCAGCGATGCCGAGCAGCTCGGCCCGCCGGCCGGACTTTCCGGCAGAGTCGTCACGAGACGGAGACATGCACAAGCCTTTCGAGTACTACGCCCGCTGGGAGGAAACCGACACGACTTCGCCGGTCAGGTAGGTGGTGTAGTCGCTCGCCAGCATTGCGATGGTCGCTGCGACCTCCCACACTTCGGCAGCTCGACCGTACGCCTCGCCGGACGCGAGCCGGTCGAGCAAGTCCTCGCTCGTGACCTTGGCGAGGAACGCGTGCCGCGCGATCGACGGAGCAACGGCGTTGATGCGCACCCCGTACTCGGCGGCCTCGATCGCGGAGCAGCGGGTCAGTGCCATGACGCCGGCCTTCGCCGCCGCATAATGGGCCTGGGAGTGCTGTGCGCGCCATCCGAGCACCGAGGCGTTGTTGACGAGCACGCCGCCGTGATCGACCGACCGGAAGTACCGAAGCGCCGCGCGAGTGGCCCGGAAGGTGCTGGTGAGCGTGATGTCGAGGACACGGTCCCACTGCTCGTCGGTCATCTCCACGACGGGGGTTTCGCCACCGAGGCCGGCGTTGTTGATCAGCACGTCGATGCGGCCGAGCTGCTCGGCGGCACCGGCGATGAGTGCGTCGACCTGTTCGGTGGACGACACGTCGCAGACGATCGACGCGACCCGCTGCTCCGGGAACTCCGCGGCGAGCTTGTCCGCCGCCTCGCCGAGCCGTCGTTCGTGGAAGTCGGAGAGCAATACGTCGGCGCCTTCGAGCAGGGAGCGGCGGGCCGACGAGAAGCCGATTCCGGTGCCGGCCGCCGCCGTGACGACGACCTTCTTACCCGTGAGCAGCCCGTGGCCGGGTGTTTCGACGGGCGGGGTGGCGAGCGGTGATGGGGTCTGGGGTGTAGCGGTCACGGACGTGCCTCCCGGGGAAGGCCGAGCACACGCTCGGCGATGATGTTGCGCTGGATCTCGTTGGATCCGCCGTAGATGGTGTCGGCGCGGGTGAACAGGAACAGTCGCTGCCACTCGGCGAGCTCGAGGTGTTCGGGGTCGGTGATCTGCGACGGCGTTCCGGCGTGGTCGTGGTCGGGTCCGACCAGTGATGCGGCTCCCTGCACTTCCATCGCCAGCTTGCCGAGATCGCGATGCCAGTTGGCCCACAACAGCTTCGCGACCGAGGCCTGGCCGGGGTCGGCGTCGTCGAGGGTACGGACGGCGTGCGCGCGCATGACCCGCAGCCCGATGCGCGCACGGGCGATCTTCTCCGCGATGTTCGGGTCTTCGAGGGCACCGTTGGCGGCGGCGAGGTCGACGACCTCCTGCAACTCGCGCGCGAATCCGATCTGCTGCCCGAGGGTGGACACGCCACGCTCGAAGGTCAGCAGGCCCATGGCGACCTTCCATCCGTCGCCCGGCGCACCGACGACGAGGTCGGCGTCGGTGACCGCGTCGTCGAAGAACACCTCGTTGAATTCCGATGTGCCGGTGAGCTGCTGGATGGGCCGCACCGTGACACCGGGCTGATCGAGCGGGACCAGCAGGAAGCTCAGGCCGTGGTGCCGGGACGAGCCGGGTTCGGTCCGCGCGACGACGAACGCCCACTGCGCCACGTGCGCGAGCGACGTCCACACCTTCTGTCCGTTGATGATCCACTTGTCGCCGTCGAGACGCGCGGTGGTCGAGACGTTGGCGAGGTCCGATCCGGCGCCCGGTTCGGAATAGCCCTGCGCCCACAGTTCGGTGACGTTGCGGATACCGGGCAGGAAGCGCCGCTTCTGCTCCTCGGTTCCGAACGCGATGAGGGTGGGGCCCAGGAGCTCCTCACCGAGGTGGTTGACGCGGGCAGGCGCGTCGGCCTTCGCGTATTCCTCGTGGAAGATCACCCGTTGTTCGAGGGTGGCGCCGCGGCCGCCGTGTTCGGTGGGCCAGCCGATGCAGGTCCAGCCGGAGGCAGCGAGGTGCCGGTCCCATTCCAGGCGCTGCTCGAAGAATTCGTGCTCGCTGCCGGGCCCACCTTTACCCCTGAGCTCGGCAAATTCGCCGGTCAGGTTCTCGTCGAGCCACTGCCGGACGGTGGCTGCAAACTCGGCATTGTTCAGGCTCTCGCTCTCATGCACATCTGTACGATAACCTACCAAGCAATTGCTAGGTAGGGAGCTCCGTGAACACGCAACAGAGAACCACCCCGGCCGCCGTCGTCCATGCCGCAGAGAGCTGGAGCGACCGGCTCGCAGTCGCCGACGGCGACACCCGACTGACCTTCGCACAACTTCACACACGTGTCCGGGACTTCGCCGCCGCACTCGTCGGACGCGGCATCGAACCGGGCGCGCGAGTCGCGATCTGGTCGCCGAACACCTTCCACTGGGAAATCGCTGCTCTCGGCGTGCATTGGGCCGGCGGCACCGTCGTCCCGGTGAACACCCGATACACCGGCACCGAGGCCGCGGACATCGTCGAGCGGGTACACGCGGCGGCGCTCGTCGTCGCCGGCGACTTTCTCGGCAGCGACCGCTATGCGGATCTGTGCGCGGCCGCACCGGACCTCGAGATTTCGACTGTCATCCGAATCCCACTGGGCGGGAACGACACCGATCTCGACAACGTGATCGGCTGGGACGAGTTCCTCGCCGGCGCAACCGACGACCTGCGGAACGAGGCGGACGCCCGCGCGGAGGCGGTCGGGCCCGACGACGTCGCCGACATCCTCTTCACCTCCGGCACCACGGGCCGCAGTAAAGGCGTGCTCAGCGCCCAGCGACAGCTCATCGGCGTCGCACAGGCATGGGCCGACTGCGCCGACCTCTCGGTCGACGACAACTACCTGATCATCAACCCGTTCTTCCACAGCTTCGGCTACAAGGCCGGGTTCGTCGCCGCACTGCTCGCCGGTTCCACCGTGGTGCCGATGGCCGTGTTCGACGTCGAAAAGGTCATGGCGATCGTGTCCGAGGAGAAGATCAGCGTGCTGCCCGGCCCGCCGACGATCTACCAGAGCATCCTCGACCACCCCCGTCGCGACGCGTACGACCTGTCCAACCTGCGCATCGCGGTCACCGGTGCCGCCCCCGTGCCCGTGTCACTGGTCGAACGGATGCAGAGCGAACTCAACTTCGACGCCGTGCTCACCGCGTACGGGCAGACCGAGGCCGTGGTCGCGACCATGTGCCGCACCGACGACGATCCCGTCACCGTGTCCAAGTCGTCCGGTCGCGCGACGGCAGAGTTCGAGGTCCGCATCGGCGAGAAGGACGAGATCCTGCTGCGCGGGCCGAACGTCATGCTCGGTTACCTCGACGATCCCGAAGCCACCGCGAAGACCATCGACGCGGACGGGTGGCTCCACACCGGCGACGTCGGTGTCCTCGACGACCGCGGCTACCTCGACATCACCGACCGCCTCAAGGACATGTACATCAGCGGAGGCTTCAACGTGTATCCCGCCGAGGTCGAGGCGGCACTGTTGCGCGTACCCGGCGTCCACGAGGTCGCGGTGATCGGTGTTCCCGACGACCGGATGGGCGAAGTGGGGCGCGCGTTCATCGTTCCACTGGACGGGAGCGGCCTCACCGAGGACGACGTCGTCGCGTATGCCATAGAGAAGCTGGCCAAATTCAAGGTTCCCCGGTCGGTGCGGTTCGTCGACTCGCTGCCCCGTAACCCTTCCGGCAAAGTTTTGAAAAACGTTCTGCGTGAGGAGAAGTCATGACCGTACCGTTCGAGCCCGATGTCGTCACCTACGAGGTGCGTGACGGTGTCGCAATCGTCACCCTCAATCGACCCGATTACCGCAACGCCCAGAACTCGGTGATGACCTACGCCCTCGACGCAGCGTTCGAGAAGGCCGTCGAGGACGACGAGGTGAAGGTGATCGTGCTCGCCGGCAACGGCAAGCACTTCTCCGCGGGCCACGATCTCGGCACCCCGGGCCGCGACCACCACGTGCACTACGACAACAAGGCCGTCATGTGGTGGGACCACGTGGACAAGCCGGGCGGCGACCAGCGCTACGCGCGTGAGATGGAGGTGTACCTGGGGATGTGCCGCCGCTGGCGCGAGATCCCCAAGCCCACCATCGCGTCGGTGCAGGGCGCCTGCATCGCCGGCGGTCTCATGCTCGCATGGGTGTGCGATCTCATCGTCGCCTCCGACGACGCGTTCTTCTCCGACCCGGTGGTGCGCATGGGCATCCCGGGCGTCGAGTACTTCGCCCATCCGTGGATTCTCGGAACCCGCTTCGCGAAGGAAATCCTCTACACCGGCGACCGGTTCAGCGCACAGCGTGCGTACGAGGTGGGCATGGTCAGCCGCGTGGTCGCGCGCGACGATCTCGAGTCCGAAACGCTTGCTCTCGCAGGACGGATCGCCGAGATGCCCCGCTTCGGCCTGGCGCTCACCAAGCGCGCGGTCAACCAGTGCGAAGATCAGATGGGTATGCGCAACGGCATGGACTCGGTGTTCGGCCTGCACCACTTCGCGCACGCACACAACGCGGAGGTCGGCACCGACTCGCTCGGTGGCATGAACGCCAAGTCGATGGCCGCGAGCGCGCGACCCGCCGAAGGTGGTGCGAAGTAGTGGATCTCGCACTCGACGACGCCACCCTCGCATTCCGCGACGAGGTACGCGCCTTCCTCGCGGAGAACGTCCCCCGCACCCCACTGAAGTCGATGGACACCGCCGAGGGCTTCGAGGAACACCGGCAGTGGGAACGGCTGATGGCCGACGCACGCATGTCGGTGGTCTCGTGGCCGGCCGAACTCGGTGGCCGCGACGCCACGCTGCAGCAGTGGGTGGTGTTCGAGGAGGAGTACTACCGGTCCGGTGCGCCCGGTCGCGTGAGCCAGAACGGCATCTTCCTGCTCGCCCCGACCCTGTTCGAGCACGCGCACCCCGAGCAGCTCGCCCGCATCATGCCGCGGATGGCCCGCTCCGAAGACATCTGGGCGCAGGCGTGGTCGGAACCCGAATCCGGCAGCGACCTCGCTTCGCTGCGCTCGACGGCCACGAAGGTCGACGGCGGCTGGCTGCTCAACGGCCAGAAGACCTGGAGCTCGCGCGCGAGCTTCGCCGACTGCGGCTTCGGGCTCTTCCGCAGCGACCCGGATGCCCAGCGGCACAAGGGAATCACCTACTTCATGTTCGACCTGCGGGCGAACGGCGTCACGGTGCGCCCGATTGCGCAGCTCGACGGCGAACCCGGATTCGCGGAGATCTTCCTCGAAGACGTGTTCGTCCCCGACGATCCCGACCATCCCGGCGATTCGGGAGTCATCGGTGCCGTGAACGAGGGCTGGCGGGTCGCGATGAGCACCGCCTCGAACGAGCGTGGCCTGTCGCTGCGCGCCCCCGGCCGCTTCCTCGCGACCACCGACCGGCTGCTGCGCGCGTACCGCGAGTCCGACCGCCGCGACGATGCCACCATGCGCAACCGGGTCGCCGACGCCTGGATCGGTGCCCGCGCCTACGAACTCTCGACGTGGGGCACCGTCACACGGCTGCAGAACGGCGGACAGCTCGGCGCCGAATCGTCGATCAACAAGGTCTTCTGGTCCGAATGGGACATCGCCACGCACGAGACGGCACTGGAGCTGCAGGGACCGGAGGCCGAGCTCGTCGACTCGTGGACGGACGGTTACCTGTTCTCACTGTCGGGCCCGATCTACGCCGGCACCAACGAGATCCAGAAGAACGTCATCGCCGAGCGTCTGCTCGGCCTACCGAAGGGCGACCGATGAGATTCGCGCTCGATTCGTCCCACGAGGACTTCGCGTCCAGCATCGACGCGCTGCTCACCAAATCCGACATGCCGGCCGTGATCCGCGCCTGGAACTCCGGTGACACCGGACCCGGCCTGAAAGTGTGGCAGCGACTCGCCGAGACCGGCGTCAACGGGCTCCTCATCGCCGAGGAACACGACGGCCTCGGCGCCGACGCGGTGGACCTCGTCGTCGCCGTCGAACAACTCGGTCGCCACGCCGTGCCGGGACCGGTCGTCGAGACCGTGGCCGTCGCACCCGCCTTGCTGTCCGCAGTGGCCCCGGAGCGGCTCGCCGCACTCGCGGAAGGGTCGCTGGCTACGGTCGCGGCGACCCCGCACGCACCGTTCGCTGTCGACGCCGACGCGGCCGACCTGGTGCTGCTCGTCGACGGCGACACCGTGTCGCTGGGCACCGCCGGAGAGGCGCGCAACTCGGTGGACCAGTCGCGCCGGCTGTACCCGGTGACGGCCGCCGAGCAGCTCGGCACCGTCGGCTTCGAGGCGGCCTTCGATCTCGGCGCCCTCGCGACCGCGGCGCAACTGCAGGGGCTCGGCCGGACACTGCTCGACAGCACCGTCGAATATGCCCAGCAGCGCAAGCAGTTCGGTCGGGCGATCGGTTCGTTCCAGGCGATCAAGCACCACCTCGCCGAGGTGGCCGTGGCACTCGAAATGGCGCGGCCGTTGCTGCACGGAGCCGCACTGTCCGTGCGGGACGGGTCGCCGACGGCATCGCGTGACGTGTCGGCGGCGCAGGTGGCGTGCGGCGACGCCGCATACCTGGCCGCCCGGGTCGCGCTGCAGGTCCACGGGGCGATCGGATACACCCAGGAACACGACCTGTCGCTGTGGCTGACGAAGGTGCGTGCACTCGTCACCGCGTGGGGCACGCCGGATGTCCACCGCGCCCGGGTGGTCGCCTCTCTCGAAAGCGGGGCAGCGTCGTGACGTTCGAGAACGAAGACCGCGCGGCACTGCGCGAATCGGTGCGCAACCTCCTCGCGAAGCATTCCGATTCGGCCGCGGTCCGCAAGGCCATCTCCTCCCCCGACGGCTACGACCGCGAACTGTGGTCGCGGCTCGTCGAACAGGTCGGAGTCGCGGCGCTCGCCGTCCCCGAGGAGTACGACGGCGTCGGCGCATCGCTGGCCGAAACCCATGTGGTGCTCGAAGAACTGGGCCGGTCCCTGACCCCGTCACCGTTCCTCGGCTCCGCGGTGCTCGCCGCGCAGGCCCTGCTCCTGTCCGGCGACACCGACGCCGCGCCGCGCCTGCTTCCCGGTATCGCCGCCGGTGACGTCGTCGCGTTGTGCTGGGCGTCGGAAGCCGGCTGGCACACCCCGGGTGTGAGGGTGGACGGCGACGTCCTGACCGGCACGGCGAACTACGTGCTCGGCGGCGATGTCGCGTCGAGCCTGCTCGTTCTCGCGACAGAGGGCGACACGATCGCGCTGTTCGAGGTGGATCCGGAAGCCGACGGTGTCGCGCGGCGCCGCGTCCCCACGATGGATCCCACCCGCACCCTGTCCGAGGTGTCGTTCTCCGCGGTGGCGGCGCGTCGTCTGTCCTCCCCCGACGACCTGGCGGACCGCCTGCGCACGGTCGCGCTGATCGCCGTGTCTGCGGAACAGGTGGGTGCAGCCCAGGCAGCGCTGGATCTCACCGTCGAATACGCGAAGAACCGCAAGCAGTTCGGTCGGGTCATCGGGTCGTTCCAGGCGCTCAAGCACCGGATGGCCGACATGTATGCCCTGGTGGAAACAGCCCGGTCGATGTCGCACGCGGCGGCGCTGTCGCAGGACCCGCAGGACGCGTACGCGGCAAAGATCTATTGTTCCGAGGCATTCGAGCAGGTCGCGGCCGAAACCGTCCAGTTGCACGGCGGAATCGCGATCACGTGGGAGCACGATGCGCAGCTGTTCTTCAAACGGGCGCACGGCACGGCGCAGTTGTTCGGTCAGCCCCGCGAATATCTGCACGCGGTCGCGGGCTGACAGCCGGGCCCGGACGACCCGCAAAGGGTATACCCGCCGAGCGGGGCGCAGCGACAAGAACTCGCGCAGCGTCCCGCTCGGCCGGTGGGTAGTCGTTAGCCTTGAGGCATGACAGCTCCCGACATCACGCTGAATTCCGGAACCACCATCCCGCAGCTCGGCCTGGGAGTGTGGCAGGCCACCAACGACGAGACCGAGCGTGCAGTACGGTCCGCGCTCGACGATGCCGGTTACCGGCACATCGACACCGCCGCGGCGTACGGCAACGAGGAAGGCGTGGGGCGTGCGCTCGCCGGATCGCCGGTGCCGCGCGAGGATGTCTTCCTCACCACCAAGCTGTGGAACTCCGATCAGGGCTACGAACCCGCGCTGAAGGCGTTCGATGCGAGCCTGCAACGGCTCGGCACCGATTACGTCGACCTGTACCTGATCCACTGGCCGCTGCAGAACGACGAGCGTCTGCTGCGCACCTGGGACGCACTCGAGAAGATCGCCGAGTCGGGTAGGGCGAAGGCGATCGGCGTGTGCAACTTCGAGCCGCGTCACCTGCAGTTGCTCGTCGACCGCGGCGGCATGCTGCCGGCCGTCGACCAGGTGGAACTTCACCCGCATCTGCCTCAGCACGCGATCCGCTCGTTCGCGGCCGACCACGGCATCGCCGTCGAATCGTGGAGCCCGCTGGGGGGTACCAGCAACTCGGGATGGGGTCCGAATTCGAAGCCCAACACGTTGCTCGTCGATCCGATCATCACGCGAATCGCGGACCGTCACAGCAAGTCGGCAGCTCAGGTGCTGATTCGCTGGCATCTGCAGAACGGGTTGATCGTCATCCCGAAGTCGGTCCACGAAGACCGCATCGCCCAGAACATCGACGTGTTCGATTTCGAGCTCACCGACCTCGACATCAGCGAGATCGAGACCTTGGACGACGGCACGCGGGTCGGCGCGCACCCGGACGAGCTGAATATCGGTGCCCCCGACTGACCGACGGGATCGCGTTCGATACTCGCAATCCGTGACTGGAACGTGTTCTCATATTGGTGCCGCACTGTCGATGCATCGAAAGGCCACCATGAAGGACACGACCACCCACATGGTGCTGGGCACACCCGTCGAGATGCCGGTACAGATCCGTACCGCCACGGCGTTCATGGCGATGTTCTCGGTACCCATCGGCCGGGCGCAGTCGCTGATCGCCGACACGGGACTCGAGATCCTGCAATACCGGCCGGGGCGCGGGCTGTGCACCGTCGTGTTCGTCGACTACGTCGACGGAGATCTCGGCCCCTACAACGAGTTCGGCGTGTGCTTCCTGGTCCGCGACCACACCCGTCGCGGCGGCACGGTGGCGCAGGACCTGCGGGCACTGGTCGCGGGCCGCGCAGGCGCGCTGATTCATCGGCTGCCGGTGGACGGCGAGTTCACCCTCGCCGCCGGACGCGGCATCTGGGGATTCCCGAAGACGCTGGCCGAATTCGATGCCGATCACCACAGCGATATCAGGCGCGGAGCGGTGACCGTCGACGATCGCCTGATCGCCGAGTTGTCCGTCGCGCCGGGTATCCCGGTGCCGGGCAACGGCATGGCCGCGTCGCTGGCCGCGTACTCGCACCTCGACGGAGTGACGCGGCGTACGACGTGGGAAATGAATCCCAGTGGCGTCCGGACCCGTATCGGCGGGGCGACCCTGAAACTCGGCACCCATCCGATAGCCGAGGAACTGAAGTCGCTGGGATTGCCGAAGCGCGCATTGATCTCGTCGTCCATACCGGACCTGAAGATGACGTTCGGCGATGCCGCCATCATCTGACCAGACATGATCCGACGAGCCGTGGTCCGGCGACCGGTCAGGCGGTGACCGGGCCGTCCACGTCCTGCATGGCGCGGAGCCGGTCCACCGCGTCGTGGAGGTGTTCGACGAGAAGCGCCCGCACCACGTCCGGTTCCGCCGATCGGATGGCCTCGCGCAACGCGACGTGTTCGTCGACCTGTTCGTGGAGGTCGGGGTAAGTGGTCTGCAGCGCCCCCAGACACATCCTGGTTTCGACCAGCAGGGTGCGTGCCGCCCGGACGAGGCGCGGGCTCGACGAGCTCGCCACGAGGATCTCGTGGAAGCGCTGATCGCCGTCGGAGACCCCTGCGGCATCGCCCCGGTCCGCGGCGGCGCGCATCGCGGCGACCGCCGGCTCGAGGTCTTGCCACGCCTGCTCGCGGCGGCCGTCGATCACCAGGTCGAGCGCTCCCCCTTCGATCACGTGACGGCTGCGGTAGATGTCGACGACATCGTCGAACGTCAGTTCCGTGACGAAGATGCCGCGGTTCCGGATGCTGTAGAGCAGCCCTTCGGACACGAGCCGCTGCATGGCTTCGCGAAGGGGACCGCGCGACACGGCGAAATGCGCGGCCAATTCGGCTTCCCCGAGCTGGGTGCCGGGTTCGAGGATGCCACGGACGATCGCCGACCGTAGTTGCTCGGCGATCAACTCTGCCGTCGACATCCGGGCGACGGGCGGGAACCCGTCGAGATCACCGAGCGCCATGATCGATTTCCTCCTCGAACAGTGTGCCCAGCTCCGGGCGCACCACCTTAACTCCGGCGAGCCGGAGACCTTCCCACACGGTCACCTGGTTGGCGGTGAGAACGGGCTTACCGACGTGCTTTTCGAGTTCCCGCAGAAACCGCAGGGTGTGCATCGCCGTGTCGGGTACGACGAGTGCCTGCGCATCGGGATGGTCGGCGGCGGCGGCGAGATCGAGGACTTCGCCGGAGGTGAGGGTTCCGACCTGCGCGGCCGTTTCGATCCCGGCGCCGGTGAACGACACGGCATCGACTCCGGCCGCAGCCAGAAATTCGACGAACAGTGCACTGACGTCCTGCGGGTAACTGGCCGCCACGGCGACCCGGGTGGTTCGAAGTACCCGCAGCGCCTGGACGAATGCGAAGCTCGTGCTCGAGGTGGGGACAGCCCCGGCCGCGGCGGAGAGTTGCTCGACCTGGCGGCGAGCGCCGTCCGGTCCGTACACGAAGCTGCCCGACGTACACGCCCAGACGAGCGCGTCGGGTTTCGCGGTCGCAAGGTGCGCCGCGCCCCCCGCGAGTTTGCCGGGGCTGCCGAGGTCGAGGAGTTCGGGCACCGCGTGCAGGTCGGTGCCGTAGATGTGGGCGACGGGAAACTCGACACCGAGAAGCCCGGCGGCGAACGCATAGTCGTCCTCTGCAGCATGGTCGGGATAGATGATTCCCACCGTGTGTCTTGTCATCAGGTGTCTTGTCATCAGGTGTCTTGTCATCAGAAGACGCCCCGCAGCCATTTTCCGGGTCCGACCATCGGCAGTCTCATCCGTCCGAGGCAGGCCCAGATGGTGAGTTGGTTGGCGGTGAGTACCGGTTTGCCGAGTTCACGTTCGATGGGTGCGATCAGGTCGTAGGTCGGCAGGTTGGTGCAGCTGACGAAGATCGCCTCGGCGTCCGGCGTGTCTGCGCCGATGATGTGTTCGGCGATGGTGCGATAGTTGACCTTCCAGATCCCACCGCCGAGACCCAGGTGAGTGGACCGCACCACTTCGGTTCCGGCCTCGGCGAGGAAGCTGTGCAGCAGATACGTCAGTTCCTCGTCGTACGGCGTGATCACCGAGATCTTGGTGAGATTCAGTTCGCGCGCCGCCTCGAGCAGGGCGCCGGACGTGGTCACCGCGCACGGTGCGCCGGCCTCGCAGATCGCGTCGCGCAGTTCCTTCTCGTAGGCCACGCCCTTGATGAAGCTGCCGGACGTACACAGGTAGGCCACGACCTCCGGTTCGACGTGCAGGACGTCGCGGGTTGCCGCCATGAGGTGACGGCGGTCGGAGACCAGTTCGGCCATCGCTCTGCTGACCGGGACCGGCTCGTACGGGGTGCGGGCGAGGTGCAGGCTCACCTCGAGCGGAGTCCATCGCCACAGTTCCCGCTCGAGCGCGAGGTCGAACGGAGCGATTACACCGACTCCCCGCTGAGCCAGGGGCCCCTCGAACTCGGGGATGTTCAGTTCCATACGCCCCCACCGATTCAGTCCAGGAGACCCAAGCAGATTGCAAGATTGTTGACAATAATACGAGGCACTCATACGGTGTCAACGTGAGAGCGAATCCGGTTGTGGCGGTACTGCATGCCGAGGCCGTGCCCGACACCGTACACATGGCGCCGGTGGCCGCACGCGCAGACATCCGCTACACCGACGCCGCCGGCCTGGCCGCGGCTCTCGACGGAGCCGACGTCCTGTTCGTCTACGACTTCCTCACCGACGCACTGCCCCGAGCATGGCACGCCGCACGGACCGTGGACTGGATCCACGTAGCCGCAGCGGGTGTCGACCCGCTGATGTTCCCCGAACTGCGCGACAGCGACGTCACGGTCACCAACTCGAGCGGCGTGTTCGACGAAGCAATCGCCGAATACGTTCTGGCCCAGATCCTCTCGTTCGCAAAAGACATACCGGAATCACTACGTCTGCAGCGCGACCACACGTGGCTGCATCGGGAATCCGAACGTATCGCCGGTCGCACCGTGCTCGTCGTCGGCACAGGACCCATCGGCCGCGCCATCGCACGCCTGCTGACCGCGGTCGGCATGCGGGTGCGGGGGTCGGGCAGACGCGCCCGCGTCAGCGATCCCGACTTCGGTACCGTCACGCCCACCGAGGACCTCCCTGCGGCGCTCGCCGGCGCGGACTTCGTGGTGGTCGCCGCGCCGTTGACCGAACAGACCCGCAACCTGTTCGACGCCGGTATGTTCGGTGCGATGAAACCGGGCGCCCGTTTCGTCAACGTCGGTCGCGGCGATCTCGTACGCACCGGCGACCTCGTCGACGCCCTCCGGACGGGCACCATCGCGGGCGCGGCCCTCGACGTCGTCGACACCGAACCGCTCCCCGACGGCCATCCGCTCTGGGACATGCCGAATGTTGTGATCACACCGCACAACTCCGGAGATTTCGTCGGCTGGCGCGAGGCCCTGATCGACGTGTTCGTCGAGAACTTCCAGCGCTGGCAGGTCGGCATGCCGCTCGACAACATCGTCGACAAACACCTCGGTTACGTACCGAGTTCCTGAGGTCCGATCCCGGTCGAAACCAAGGAGAACGCCATGAAGCCCACCGACATGACCGCGGTCGAACTCGTGACCGCCTTCTCCTCGGGTGAGCTGTCCCCGGTGGAATCGGCCAGAGCAGTCCTCGACGGAATCGCCGAACTCGACCGTGACATCAATGCGTTCTGTCTGGTCGACGAGGAACGAACCCTGGCACAGGCACGGGAATCGGAGGAGCGCTGGCGCACCGGCTACGCGAAGGGCCTACTGGACGGCGTACCGATCTCCATCAAGGACATCTTCCTCACCAAGGGTTGGCCGACGCTGCGCGGCTCGCAGGCCGTGGACCCCGGCCAGCGGTGGGACGTGGACAGTCCGGTCACCGCACGCCTGCGCGAGGACGGCATGGTGTTCGTCGGGAAGACCACCACACCGGAGATCGCCTGGAAGGCCGTGACCGACTCGGCGCTGTCCGGGGTCACTCGCAACCCGGTGGACCCGAGCAGGACCGCCGGCGGATCGTCCGGGGGCAGCGCCGCGGCAGTGGCCGCGGGTCTCGGGCCGTGTTCGGTGGGCACCGACGGTGGCGGAAGCATCCGCATTCCTGCCTCGTTCTGCGGCGTCGTCGGATTCAAGCCGACACACGGACGCATCCCGCTGTTCCCCGCGTCTCCGTTCGGGCCTCTCGCACACGCCGGTCCGATCACCCGGACCGTCGAGGACGCGGCGCTGCTGACCGACATCCTCTCACTGCCGGATCCTCGCGACCCGACGGCGCTGGCCCCACCGGCCATCACGTTCCGGGAAGCGCTGAATCGCGATCTGATCGGGCTCGGGATCGCATATTCGAAAACACTCGGCTACGTCACCGTCGATCCGGAGGTCGGCGACATCGTCGATCACGCGGTCCGCAGGCTCGACGAGGCCGGCCTGCCCGTGACCGAAGCGGACCCCGGATTCGGCGATCCACTCGACGCTTTCGAAGTGCTGTGGGCGTCCGGTGCCGCCGCCATGCTCAGGTCGTTCCCGGAGGGCACACGCGACAAGGTCGATCCCGGTTTGCGTGAGGTATGGGAGCGGGGTGAGCAGCTCGGCGCCGTCGACTACCTCGACGCGCGCGCGGTGGCCGCAGCTGTCGGTATCACGATGGGCGTGTTCCATCAGACCCACAACGTGCTGCTGACTCCGACGACGCCGATCACGGCGTTCGAAGCGGGCTACGACGTGCCACCCGGTTCGTCGGCGACGAGCTGGCCGCAGTGGACCCCGTTCTCGTACCCGTTCAACCTGTCGCAGCAGCCGGCGATCAGCATCCCGGTGGGACGAACCGCGGCCGGACTGCCGGTTGGGTTGCAGATCGTGGGGCCCCGGCATTCCGACGATCTGGTCCTCGCTGTCGCGAAATTCGCCGAATACGCTCTCGCCTGAGTCCGCGCGTTTCGCCAGGCCGGGGGCACGCGGAAGCCGAGAGAGATGAAAAGAGACCGCACCCGGCAGGGTGCGGTCTCTCTTTATGCGTCGCTGATCAGAGAGCGCGCACGTTGGTGGCCTGCGGGCCCTTCTGACCCTGGCCGACCTCGAACTCCACCTGCTGTCCCTCGTCGAGGGACTTGAAGCCGCTGCCCTGAATTTCCGAGAAGTGAACGAAAACATCCGGGGTGCCGTCGTCAGGAGCGATGAAACCAAAGCCCTTTTCGCCGTTGAACCACTTCACGATGCCCTGTGCCATACCGATACTCCCTACAACCTCGATCCGGGTCCTCACATCGAAGTCCCGATCTCGATACGTTGATTCTGCCACCTTGCGCGCCGCGGCGCCCGGCAGGGCACCTTTTCGGCCTCCGACCACGGTGCCGGTCAGTGTTCGGGAGCACGGGCGAAGCTCAGTGTCTCCCCCGCCGCGCCCTGCATCCACAGGTCGTTGCACGCGGCGGCCAGCTCCGTCAGGCCCTCGTCGATCGTGGCGAATACGTTTCCCGGCACCCATCCGACGTCGCCGTTGATGAGCAGGTTGTTGCGCCCGTAGAACAACGCCAGATCGGTGGCGCCCTGCTCCGCGTGCGCCTCGGATCCCGGCTCGTAACCGTACGCGGGGTTCCCGATCTCCCAGGGTTCGAAATCGAACAGGCACACGTCCCCGGGAACAGGCGTCACCGTGGGGTTCTCGCGGTGTGGGGCCGCGGTGATGCGCGGTACGAGCGTATAGACCTCGTTGCGTGCGTACTTGGCATGGAACGCCGCACCGCTTTGCGGCAACGCGTTCCATACCGCCTCACAGGTCAGCGGCGCTTCGTCGTCGAGCATCCTTGCACGGCAAGATATTCCACGTTTATCGAGGGCGATGGTGATGTATCTGGCCACAGAACCTCCCGTGTCGGGGTGCGGGCACGATCAGACCTCGGCGAGAACGTCGGACCAGATGCCGAGCGCCTCCTCGATCTGCTCCGAGGTCACGATCAACGGTGGGATCATCCGTACCACGTTCATGTACGCACCGCAGGTCAGGAGCAGCAATCCCTTGCGGGCGGCGAGTTGCTGCGCGGCGGTGGCCCGGTCTCGGTCGGGCGTACCGTCGGCCGCGGTGAATTCGCTGCCCACCATCAGGCCCAGACCGCGGACGTCACCCACGGCGTCGGTGGCCCGCGAGCGCGTGCCCTCGAGCAGTTCCGCCCCACGCACCGCCGCGTTCTCGACCAGACCCTCCTTCTCGATGACCTCGAGGGTTGCGACGGCCGCCGCGCAGGAGACCGCGTTGGCGCCGTACGTGCCACCCTGCGACCCCGGCCATGCACGGGCCATGAGCTCTTCGGATGCGGCGATGCCCGAGAGCGGGAATCCGCTCGCGAGCCCCTTCGCGATTGTGATCACGTCAGGGTCGGTGTCGAAGTGCTGATGCCCGAAGAACTTTCCGGTGCGGCCGAATCCGGTTTGGATCTCGTCGAATACCAGCAGGATGCCGTGCTCGTCGGCGCGCCGGCGCAGGCCCTGGAAGAAGACGGTGTTCCCGGGCACGTATCCACCCTCACCGAGAACGGGCTCGACCAGGAACGCAGCGGTCTCGCTCGGTGCGGTGACCGTCGCGAACAGGTAGTCCAGCTCGCGCAACGCGAAGTCGGTGGCGTGTTCTTCGGTCCATCCGTACCGGAAGGCGGTGGGGAACGGAGCGATGTGCACGCCCCCCATGAGGGGACCGAATCCCGCCGAGAAACGGGTTCCGGAGGTGGTCATGGACGCGGCCGCCACGGTGCGGCCGTGGAAGCCGCCGTGGAAGACGATGACGTTTGGGCGGCCGGTGGCCTGTCGCACCAGGCGCAGGGCGGCCTCGACGGCTTCGCTGCCGGAGTTGGCGAAGAACAGCGAGTCGAGCCCGTCGGGCAGGACCGCGCCGAGACGCTCGGTGAGCTCGAGCAGGGGGCGATGCATGACGGTCGTGTATTGCCCGTGGATGAGCGACCCGATTTGCCGGCGGGCAGCTTCGACGACGTGCGGATGACAGTGCCCGGTGCCGGTCACCCCGATTCCGGCGGTGAAGTCGAGGTACCGCCGGCCGTCGGTGCCGTGCACGTAGCAACCGGCAGCGTGGTCGACAGTGACGGGCGTGGCCTGCCGGAGCAGTGGTGACAGTCGAGTCATGGGGGCACCTCCCGGGTGCAACGGACGACCGATACTCGCGGACCGAAACTATTGTTGGATTGTTGACAATATGCATAACATGGGCAGAGGCCTGAGGCAACGGATGAAAGGCACGCCATGCTCGAGCACTCGGCGCTCAGCCGCACCGAAGAGTCCGTCGTCCGGAGCGTCCCCACCGGACTGTTCATCGACGGAAGATGGCAGGACACCGACCGTTCCTTTCCGGTCGTCGACCCCTCCACCGGCCGGGACCTGCGCTCGGTGGCCGATGCCGGTCCCGACGACGGCATGCGCGCGCTCGACGCCGCCGTGGCCGCGCAACCCGCGTGGGCAGCGACCACGCCGCGCGAGCGCGCAACCGTGCTGTCGAACGCCCATCGGCTCATGCTCGAACAGATCGATCGGCTGGCTCTGATCACCACCCTGGAGATGGGCAAACCCCTTGCCGAAGCACGTGGCGAAATCGCCTACGCCGCCGAGTTCTTCCGCTGGTTCTCCGAAGAGGCCGTCCGCATCGACGGTGGGTACATGCCGGCCCCGGGTGGCGGTTCGCGTTTTCTCGTGAGCCGGCAGCCGGTGGGTCCGAGCCTGCTCGTCACGCCCTGGAACTTCCCCATGGCGATGGGTACACGCAAGATCGGTCCCGCCCTCGCCGCCGGCTGCACCAGTGTCGTCAAACCCGCAAAGCAGACCCCGCTGTCACTGCTCGCCCTCGCCGACCTGCTCTCCGAAGCCGGAGTCCCTCCCGGGGTGGTCAATGTCATCACCACCTCGAAGGCGGACGAGGTGATGGCACCGCTCATCCTCGACCACCGGTCGCGCAAACTCTCGTTCACCGGATCCACCGCCGTCGGTGCCGCGGCCGACCGGCAGTGCCGCCATGCGTTCGGCGAGGCGGGTGCCGAATTCGTCTGCGATGCCCCGCTGGACGAGGAACCGGT
>NZ_JAUZMZ010000180.1:0-8952 GCF_036327435.1 Rhodococcus chondri
ATTCCCGGCGACGCCGCGGGTGTGGTGCGTGCGCTGGGTGCCCGTCTCGCCGAGGCGGAGACACCGACGCCGTCGGGGCGTCGGGTCGCCCAACTCGCCGACGCGGTGCACGAATTGGAGGGCAAGGGCTATCGCAGCATCTCCGGCGGTGGCACCGTCGACATGCGCGACGCGATGGTCCGGCTCGCCGAGCTGCTCCCGAAGGGAACTCAGGTCGTCACCGACGTCGGGCGGTTCTCGTTCGCGGCGTGGAAATACCTGCCGGTCGATCCGGGCCGTTTCACCGTGCCCGGGGCGTTCGGTTCGATCGGGCTCGGTATCGCGACCGCGGTGGGCGCCGCTGCGGCTCGACGCGACGCGCCGACGGTCTGTGTCGCCGGGGACGGCGGCGCGATGATGGGACTCGTCGAGCTGAGCACAGCGGTTCGGCATCGCCTGCCGCTGGTGCTGGTCGTGCTCGACGACCATTGCTACGGCGCGGAATACCTCAAGCTCGAGAGCCTCGGCCTCGCGCCCGCACACTCGGAGGTGCAGTGGCCCGGGTTCGCGGAGACGGCGCGCGCACTCGGTGCCCGCGCGGTGACGGTCAGGAAAGTCGACGAGTTCGCGCAGGTCGCGGCGCTGCTGAACGAAGCGGCCTACCCTCTGGTTATCGAAATCAAGGCGGATCCGGCCCGGCGTCGACCCGAGGTGGCCGCGGCTGCAGGGCATGCGCGTTGACGCGTTATGGTCGGCACTGGACTCGACATGGGTGACTTAGTAATATTTGTGAGGGCGCACGCCCGTACTTTCCAGGAGGAACTGTGGACCTGAGCAGCTTGACCACGGTGATTGCAGAGCTGAAAGACCACGTTCTGACGATCACGCTCGATCGGCCCGACAAATTGAACTCGTTCACCGACACGATGCGATCCGAGTTCGCTGCGCTGTGGGCCTACGCGCGCGAAGAGGACGATGTCCACGTCATGGTGCTCCGGGCCAACGGCGAACGTGCCTTCTCGACGGGTGTCGACGTCAAGGAAGGCACGTTCCTTTCCGACAATGTCTTCATGCGTCGCGATCCGGGCATCGACCTCTCGCCCAAGCACAACGGGTGCTGGAAGCCGCTGATCTGCGCGGTACACGGTATGGCGGCCGGCGGTGCGCTCTACTGGCTCAACGAGGCGGACATCATCATCGCGAGCGAGGACGCCCAGTTCTTCGATCCGCACGTGTCGTACGGCATGGTCGCCGCACTCGAGCCGATCGGCCTCGCGCATCGGATTCCGATCGGGGAGGTACTGCGCATGGTCCTGCTGGGGCTCGACGAGCGCATGTCGGCCGAGCGCGCCCGCGAAATCGGTTTCATCAGCGAGATCGTCACGCGCGAGAAGCTGTGGGATCGCGCGCAGGAACTCGCGGAGCGCATCGCAGCCAAGCCCCCGGCGGCCATTCAGGGCAGCATCCGGGCCATCTGGGAGTCCAAGGATTCCGGCCGGTCCGCGGCCCTCGCGACCGGTATGTACTACACCGACCTGGGCAATCCGATCGGCAAGGCGCAGGTCGTCCGCTCAGAGGTGCCGACCCGCAAATACGAGGTGCGCTGACATGGACTACGGAATGACTCCGGAACTCGAGAAGTTCCGCACGGAGGTAAGCGAATTCGTTGCGGCGAACAAGCCCGCGGTCAACGTCAAGGCGGGGGTGCGCAGCGCGGAGGACGCCGAGGAGCTCGCTCTGCTCAAGGAGTGGACCGGAAAGCTGTTCGCGGCCGGATACGTCGGCGCCGACTGGCCGGAGGAGCACGGCGGCAAGGGTTCTGCGCATTCGTCGGAGAAGGACGTCGTCGTCGGTGAGGAACTGGCCCGCGGCCGCGCCCCGGCTGCGATCCAGGGTGCCGCACATCTCGTGTCACATGCGCTGATCGATTTCGGCACCGAGGAACAGCGACAGAAGTATCTGCCGGGAATCCGCTCGGGCGAGCTCATCTTCTGCCAGCTCTTCAGCGAGCCGAGTTCGGGCAGCGACCTCGCGTCGCTGCGCACCAAGGCTGTTCCCACCGAGGGCGGCGGGTTCAGTGTCACCGGCCAGAAGGTGTGGACCACGAACGGTCACTGGGCCGACTACGGCTACCTGCTTGCGCGGACCGATCCGGAAGCCCCGAAGCACAGGGGTATCAGCGCGTTCATCGTCGACATGCGGCTGCCGGGTGTCGAGGTGCGGCCGTTGCGGGAGATGACCGGCACATCGGACTTCAACGAGGTGTTCCTCGACAATGTCGAGCTCGGACCCGGCGCGTTGATCGGTGAACTCAATCGCGGGTGGATGATCGCGAACTCGAGCCTCGGGCACGAGCGCAGCGGCGCGGCGACGAGCGTCGTGCGGCTGCAGCAGAATATCGAGGCGCTGAAGGACCTGGCCAAGAACGTGACGCGGAACGGCCGGCCGGCCATCGAGGACGGCGCCGTGCAGGAGCGTATCGGCGAGCTGGCGGCCGCGGTCGCAGCGAACTCGGCGATGGTGTACGCGAACATCAGCCGGTGGTCACGCAAGACGGAGCGGGCGTACGACGCAACGATGGCCAAGCTGATGTTCAGTGAACTCGGCGTGGACATCGCACGTTTTGCTCTCGAGCTTTCCGGTGAGGCGGGGATTCTCGTCGAGGGGGACGCGAACGCGGTCGACCGCGGGCGGTGGCAGGACGAGTTCCTGTACGCGCGGGCGTACACGATCGCGGGTGGCAGCTCGGAGATCATGCGGAATCTCATTGCCGAACGCGGTCTGGGAATGCCGCGCTGAGCTGCGATGTGTGAATGGGGAGGATCCACGGATCCTCCCCATGTCGTGGTGCGGGCAGTCAGGAATCCGCCGCGTACAGCCTGCTCAATTTGATGCCCCAACTCGATTGACCTAGTTAACTATGTGATCTATCTTTGGTGCAGGCGATTCCCTCGGCACCGCCGAAAGGCGATGTGCGGGTGAGTCACGAAACCGGTACCGATGCAGGAGAAACGCGAATTTTTCCCGTCGGCAGAAGTGGGAGGCATCGAATGACGGGTATCAGGGAAGCGTTGGGCTTGCTGTGGTCGGCGCCCGACGACGCGAAAATGGTCCAACAGGGCAAGACGTGGCATACGTGGGGCGAAGTACGTGCGCTTGCCGAGAAGATCGACGCAGAGCTCGCGCGCGTCGGTTGCGGCGAGGGCTCACGCATCGGAGTGGTGCTGGGGAACCGGATGGAATCCGTCGCGTCCCTGATTGCGATTCTCGGTAAGGGCCGCACCATCATTACGCTCAACCCCATGCAGCCCACGGCGCGACTGACCGCAGACGCGGTGGCTTCTCGACCGCAGGTTGTACTCGCGCCGCAGAACATGTGGGACGAAACCGAATTCGAGGTGGCACTGGCGGAGGCCGGCGTCGTCGGGTTCGCGGTCGACGGCATCGATGTCGTGCAGCGCACCGGTGGCCCCGAGGTAACCATCGAAGCCTCGAGGAACGAGCAGGACCCCGTTGCGGTCGAGATGTTCACCTCGGGCACCACAGGACCGCCCAAGCGGATCCCGCTGACCTGGCGACAGCTCGAGGCCGCCCTGAAGGCAGTCCACGGCCACACCGGTAAGGGTGGCGACAAGCGTGCACCGCTCACCGGCCACGTCGGGCTCATCTCCCTCGCGATGGTGCACATCGGCGGACTGTGGGGTGTCATCCAGTCTCTTGCCGAGGCGCGGCCCATCGTTGTGCTGCCGCGGTTCACCGTCGAGTCGTGGGTCGACGCCGTGCACGAGCACCAGCTGCGGGTCGCGGGTCTGCCGCCCGCGGCCATGCGCTCGGTCCTCAGTGAGGGCGTTCCGAAGGAGAAGCTCGCGAGTCTGCGTGCCGTCACCGCCGGAACCACCTTCGTCAGCCCCGATCTGGCCGACGAATTCACCGAGCGCTACGGCATCCCCGTGATGATCATGTACGGCGCCACCGAATTCGGTGGCGCGGTCGCCGGTTGGACCAAGCCGCTCCTCGGCGAATGGTGGGAGCGCAAGCGCGGCAGCGTCGGACGACCCTTCCCCGGAGTGAAGATGCGGGCGGTCGACGAGAACGGTGAGGTGCTGCCCGTCGGCACCACCGGCCGCCTCGAGGTCTGCTCGAGCCAGACCGGCACCGGCACCAACCAGTGGCTGCGCACCAGCGACCTCGGCCACCTCGACGACGACAACTTCGTCTACATCGACGGTCGCGCCGACGACGCCATCATCCGCGGCGGCTTCAAGGTGCAGCCGGAAACTGTCTGCAACGCGCTGCGCGCCCACGACTCGGTGCTCGACGCCTCCGTGTACGGCAAGGACGACGAGCGACTCGGCCAGGTGCCCGTCGCCGTGATCGAACTGGCAGAGGGAGCAGCTCCCGTCGACGAGGCCGAACTCAAAGAATTCGTCCGTACCCAGCTGACAGGCTACGAAGTGCCGGTCACCATCCACACAGTGGACGCTCTGCCGCGCAGCGTGTCCCTCAAGGTCGACAGGCGGCGACTGCTCGAAATGGTCGCCGAACTCGAATCCACGCGGGTCTGACCCCGTAATCGCTGACAAAGAAAGAGCACACTATGACTGCAGTAATCGTGGAGGCCGTGCGCACACCGGTCGGTAAGCGGAACGGCGGCCTGTCCGGCGTTCATCCGGTCGACCTGTCCGCTGTTGTGCTCAACGCGCTCGTCGAGCGCGCGGGCATCGACCCGGTCGTCGTCGACGACGTCATCTGGGGCTGCGTCCAGCAGGTCGGCGAACAGTCCCAGGACATCGCCCGCACCGCGCTCCTCGCGGCCGGGTGGCCCGAGTCGGTCCCCGGCGTCACCATCGACCGCCAGTGTGGCTCGTCGCAGCAGGCACTGAACTTCGCTGTCGCGAGCGTCGAGGCCGGTCACTACGACGTCGTCGTCGCCGGTGGCGTCGAGTCGATGTCGCGGGTGCCGATGGGCTCCTCCGTGCAGGTCGCCGGCAAGCCCTTCAGCCAGGCGTTCCTCGACCGTTACGACGGCGCCGTGCCGAACCAGGGCATCGGTGCGGAGATGATCGCCGAAAAGTGGGGCCTGAGCCGCACCGACGTCGACGCGTTCTCCGCTCGCTCGCACGAGCTCGCCGCAGCCGCGCAGGACGCCGGCCTGTTCGACGCCCAGATCGTGCCCGTCACCACCCCCGACGGCACGGTGATCTCGAAGGACGAGGGCATCCGCCGCGGCACCTCGGTCGAGTCACTCGCCAAGCTCAAGACGGTCTTCAAGGAAGACGGCGTCATCCACGCCGGCAACGCCTCGCAGATCTCCGACGGCGCGTCGGCCCTGCTCATCATGAGCGAGGAGGCGGCAGCGAAGTACGGCCTGACGCCGATCGCAAAGATCCACACCGCGACCGTCATCGGCGCCGACCCGGTGATCATGCTCACCGCACCGATCCCGGCGACGGCCAAGGCCCTCGAGAAGTCCGGCCTCAGCGTCGACGACATCGGCGTGTTCGAGGTCAACGAGGCGTTCGCGCCGGTGCCCCTCGCGTGGCTGAAGGAAATTGGCGCCGATCCCGAGCGCCTCAACCCGAACGGCGGCGCGATCGCCCTCGGCCACCCCCTCGGCGGATCCGGTGGACGCATCCTCACCGACATGATCCACCACATGCGCCGCAACAAGATTCGCTACGGACTGCAGACGATGTGCGAGGGTGGCGGCCAGGCCAACGCCACGATCCTCGAGCTCGTCGAGAACTGAGAAGGAACCGACGATGACTCAGACAACCGAGGCCGGTGCGCTCGTCGAGCGCGTCGGCAACGTCATGGTGATCACGATCAACCGCCCCGAGGCCCGCAATGCGGTGAACTCCTCGGTGAGCATCGGAGTCGGCAGCGCCCTCGAAGAGGCCGCGAACGATCCCGAAGTGCGCGCCATCGTCATCACCGGTGCGGGCGACAAGTCGTTCTGCGCCGGCGCAGACCTCAATGCGATCTCGCGGGGCGAGGGCCTGCACGCTCCCGGCCACGAAGACTGGGGCTTCGCAGGCTTCGTCAAGCACTACGTCGACAAGCCCACGATCGCCGCTGTCAACGGCACCGCGCTCGGCGGCGGCAGCGAACTGGCGCTCTCGGCGGATCTCATCGTGGCCGCGGAGAATGCCACGTTCGGTCTGCCCGAGGTCAAGCGCGGACTGATCGCCGGTGCCGGCGGGGTGTTCCGCCTGCCGGCCCAGATCCCGCAGCGCCTCGCGATGGAGATGATCTTCACGGGCGAACCGATCACCGCGGCCCGTGCCCTCGAGGTCGGACTGATCAACCAGGTTGCACCCGAAGGCAAATCGGTCGAGGTAGCGATCGAACTCGCCGAGCGTATCGCCGTCAACGCACCGTTGTCGGTGCAGGCCAGCAAGCGC
This sequence comes from Rhodococcus chondri, assembly GCF_036327435.1. Lineage (NCBI taxonomy): Bacteria > Bacillati > Actinomycetota > Actinomycetes > Mycobacteriales > Nocardiaceae > Rhodococcus > Rhodococcus chondri. Next base: position 6,384 of record NZ_JAUZMZ010000180.1, read on the forward strand.
GTCGCCTACGGCGTCGTGGACGGCCGGCGGGTGGAGGAGGACGATCGGTGGGCACTGTCCGCCGCGGAATGGGATCGTCTTGCGCTCAGCGAGGACGCGAAGGAAGGACCGCTCGCATTCGCCGAGAAGCGCGAGCCGGTGTGGAAGGCGCGCTGACGCTCGCCATCGTGTTTGTGTTGTAACTGCGGTGGCAGCCCGGGTCGCTCGAATGCGGTCGACCCGGGCCGCACCCAATCGGATGACTGAGGGAACCAGTCCAGGTAGAAAGGCAGAATCTCATGACCGATCGGATTCTCGACGGGATACGTATCGTCGAACTCGCCTCCGGACTGGCTGTCCCGGTTGCGGCGCGGATGCTCGCGGAAGCGGGCGCCGACGTCATTAAAGTTGAATCCCCCCAAGGAGATCCGCTTCGTGAGCGGGTCGCCTTCGCTTCCTGGAACCGCAGCAAGCGCAGCGTGGTCCTCGATATCACCACCGACGACGGCCGCGCGAAGCTGGCCGATCTGCTCGACACGGCCGATGTCTTCGTTCACGAATTCAGCCCGTCGCGCGCCGTCGAACTCGGTCTCGACGATGCGACGCTGCGGGAGCACCACCCCCACCTCATCGTTTCCTCGGTCACCGGTTACCCCGTAGACCACCCCGACCGTGATCGCCCCGCGAACGACCTGCTCGTCCAGGCCCGTTCCGGTCTGATGGGCGAGCTGTGGGGCTACCGGGAGGGCCCGATCGCCATGCGCTTCCCGCTGCCGAGCTGGGCCGCAGCATCCCTCGCTGCCGCGGGTATCGTGGCTCGGCTCATCCAACGCGACGGCACCGGCCGGATCGGCGCGGTGCACACCTCGCTCCTGCAGGGCATGCTCAATACGGCTTCACTCGCGTGGAACAACGCCGAGAACCCGATCCCAACCCTGATTCTCAACAAGTACGAGGCGCCCCCGCAGCTCGCGATGTACCAGTGCAGCGACGGTGTGTGGCTGCAGATGATGAATCCCGGCGAGCGCATCGACGTGAGCGCGATCCCCCTCGTCAAAGAGGTCGCTGCGGAACTCGGCGGCGACCTGACCGACCTGTCCCGGAACGCGAGCGAGGATCTGCGCACCGTCATCGCGCAACGCCCGAGCACCGAATGGCTGCCCGTCTTCCGCGCCGCGGACCTCGGAATCGAACCGGCCCTGCAGATGGGCGAGCTGCTGCGCGATCCGCAGGTCACCGCCAACGGTTACGTGGTCGAGGTCGACGACCCGACACACGGAAAAACGATCCAGGCCGGCAACCCGTTCGGTGTCGACCCGCCGTGCGCCGTCACCCGCCCGGCGCCGCGACTCGGCGAGCACACCGACGAGGTGTTCGCCGAACTCGAATTCTTGCGTGCCGATCCCGCTGTCCCCGCCGTCAGCACGGACGAGACCGCCGATCCGCGTCCGCTCGCGGGTCTGAAGATCGTCGACCTCGGGTCCTTCCTCGCGGGCCCGATGGCGCCCATGTTGATGGCGGACCTGGGTGCCGAGGTCATCAAGGTCGAGCCCGTCGTCGGCGACCGGCTCCGGTACAAGCCCAGTTATTGGGAAGCGTGCTCACGCAACAAGCGTTCCCTCGCGGTCGACCTGACCACCGAGCAAGGCCAGGAGGTGCTGCGCAAGCTCGTCGGCTGGGCGGACGTCGTCCACCACAATCAGCGGCCCAAGGCGTCCGCCAAGCTCGGTATCGACGAAGCCGGTCTGCGCGCGATCAAGCCCGACGTCGTCGTCGGTTACGTGACCAGCTATGGAGAAAAGGGCAATCGCGCCGACAGCCCCGGCTTCGACTCGATCTTCCAGGCGCTCGCCGGCTGGGAGGTCGAGAACGGCGGTGTCGGCAACCCGCCGCAGTTCTCCCGGTTCGGCGTCCTCGATATCCAGACCGCCCTCGGTTCGCTCATCGGGACACTGCTCGCCGTGTACTACAAGCAGCGCACCGGCCGCGGAACCAAGGCATCCGGGTCGCTGCTGTCGGCCGCGACGGCGACACAGAGCGAGACGCTCATCCGCCTCGCCGACGACAGCGTCGCCGAGTACCCGCGGTTCGACGCAACGCAAACCGGTTTCGGCCCGGGCCGCCGCATCTACGAGGTGGCCGACGGATGGGTCGCGGTCGTCGCCGACGCCGACGGTCAGCTCGCCAAGTTGCGTGCGATCGCGGGCGCAGCCGATGACGCGGGAATCGAAACGGGCTTGGCTGCATTTGAATCCGAGAAACTACTGGTCGAACTCGAAGCCGCCGGTATTGCCGCCGAGCCGGTCCGCGAGGAGTACAGCTTCGAGTTCTTCGACGACGAAGCGAACCGCACCGGCCAGCTCATCGCCTCCTACGACCACGCACACTTCGGTCGCATGGAGCAGCCCGGTGCCTACTGGAATTTCGACGATCTCACGCTGAAGTTCGATCGTGCAGCGCCGGTGATCGGACAGCACACCCGGGAAATCCTCACGGAACTCGGCTACGGCGACGAGGAAATCGACGCGATGCGCGCCATGGCGGAAGTGCCCGTGCTCGTCGACTCCTTGCTCGGTCGGTCCCACCGATG
>NZ_JAUZMZ010000181.1:0-8871 GCF_036327435.1 Rhodococcus chondri
CTGCGCCACCGCGTCCACGCCCAGATGCTGCGCGAGGCTCTGATGACGGTCTCGAGCGACTGGGCCTTCATGGTCAGCAAGGACACCGCCGCCGCATACGCCCGCGACCGCGCCCACAAACACGCCCACGCCCTGCGCGAGATCGCCGCGGCGGTCGCGTCCGGACGCACCGGCACCGCCGCACGTCTGGCCGAGGGCTGGTATCGCGCCGACAACCTGTTCCCCGCCCTCGACGCCCGCCGACTGCCAACGGAGACCTGAGTTGAAGATCCTTCTCGTGTCGTGGGAATACCCGCCTGTCGTGGTCGGCGGGCTCGGTCGCCACGTCCACCACCTGGCCACCGAACTCGCGGCCGCCGGCCACGAAGTGGTCGTGCTCTCGCGCCGCCCCACCGGCACCGACGCATCGACGCATCCGACGCTGAGCCATATCGCCGAGGGAGTACTGGTCGTCGCGGTTGCGCAGACCGGGTCCCGGAGTGGCCGTGTCGCGGGCCTTGTCGAGGGTATCGAGGGTGGTACGCACGACTTCTTCGTTGAGTTGCACGAGATCGGCCACCTGGTCGCCGGCCCACACCCGCCAGTCCTTGCCCGATCCCCACGACGAGTTCTCGAGTTCGACCGGACCGCCGACGTAGCCGCGGTCGCGGGCGTCGGCAAGCGTGCCTGTTTCGATGCCGGCCGCGGGAAGTGCCCGTAGGAGACGTTCGAGGAACAGCGGTCCCTCGTACCACCAGTGGCCGAACAGTTCGGTGTCGAAGGCTGCGACGACGAGGGCGTCCCGGCCGATACGCGCGGATTCGCTGCGAAGCCGCCGCCGCACGGTGTCGACGAAATCGGCGACGTGGCGATCGACGGTGCTCGATGCGAGGTCCGGGTCGTAGGGCGCCTTGTCCGCCGGTGCCACCGTGCGGCCGGTGACCCGGGCGGGTTTGAGCCCGGTGTCGTGGCAATAGGTGTGGAAATCGCGATAGGCGGGATGACCCGGATAGCCGGACTTCGGTGACCACACCCGGTAGGAGACCGGAAGGTCGCGTCCGAAGGCGACGACGTCCGAGTCGCGGACGGTGCGGCCGAGTGCGGTGTCACCGTGCAGGGCCGGACCGTCGACCATGAAGTGCTGGACCCCTGCGGCGGCGTACCCGATTTCCATCCCGGGAGTGAAAGCGCATTCGGGACCCCAGATTCCGTGCGGGGTGTGCTGCCAGCGCGACTGCGCGTCGTGCAGGCCCTCCGAAAGCGAGAAGGCGCGGAGCCGGGGATCGAGCAGCGGCTGGAAGGGATGCGCGAGCGGTCCGCCGAGCAGTTCGATCGCGTCGGCGTCGACCAGTTCGCGGACGACCGGGGATCCCCCGTGCCGCCAACGGGTTTCGAATGTATCGAGCGCGGCGGCGGAGAGTCGGTGCTCCCGGGCGCCGAGAGCGCGGTAGGACGGTTCGGTCAGGGCTGCGGCTTCGTGCGCCCGCAGTTGCCAGTTGCCGAGCCAGTGGTGCATGCCGGTCAGGCAGTGGGGGTCGTCGAGTTGTGCGGCGAGTACGGGAGTCACGCCGAGTGTGACGAGCCGCGTGCGGCCCTCGTCGGCGAGCTTGCGAAGCACCTCGGTGACGGGCAGATATGTTGCGGCCCAGGATTGATAGAGCCATTCCTCGCCGACCGGCCAGCGTCCGTGGTTTGCCAGCCACGGCAGGTGTGAATGAAGAACCAGCGCGAACATGCCCGGTTCCCGCGGTGCGGAAGCGGTGGTCACCTTGCAGGGTCCTTTACCGCGATTGCGACGAGATCGAGGCTGGCATCGATGTTTTCGGACTCGAGGGCGAAGTCGTCGACGGTGACGGCGGCGACGTCCGCGGTGAGTTGATCCGGCCATGCTTCGCCCGCCAGGGCGCGTTCGATCTGCGCGTCGATGAACGAGCCGCCGTACTTGTCGTCGAGGGCGCGCAGCGCGGGGCCGTGGTGGACACCGGTCATCAGTTCGACGCGGAAACCGGCGTCGACGAGCAGTTCGCTCAGCTCCACCGCATTCAGTTCCCGGGTATGGAACGGGTTGAGTGGCGTATCGCGTCCGGGGGAGAAGGTGATGCGGTTGGGTGTGCTGATCAGCAGTTCCCCGCCGGGTGTGAGGACGCGGTGGCATTCGCGGAGGAACTGCGCCTGATCCCACAGGTGCTCGATCACCTGGAAGTTGACGACGGTCTGCACCGACTCGTCGTCGAGAGGAAGTTCGGCGAGGTTTCCGAGTCGCATGTCCACGCGAGGGTAGCGAGCGCGGATGTGCGCGACCGCGGTCTCGTCGTAGTCCAGGCCGACGACCTTCTCGGCGACGTCGGCGATCATGTCGGCACCGTAGCCTTCGCCGGCGCCGGCTTCGAGGACCGTGCGGCCCGAGCAGCGGTGCAGCAGGGCGCGGTAGACCACCTCATGGCGTCGGAACCAGTAGTTCTCCTCGGAGATACCGGGGACCGTCCGTTCGCCGGTGAGGGGAAGCTGTTGCGCGTCGTCGACGCGGGCGGTGGAGTCGCTCACCGGCACGACATTAGCCGTACCCGCGGGTAGCACTGACTCGGTGCTCCAGATCACACCCATGTCGTTCCTTCCGTGCGGTTATGGTGAACCGGGTATCACGCCAAGTTACCGGCCGGTAACTTAGCGTTTGGTAATCTAACGCACACGCCGTGTGACAAGCACGAGTACTCGGTCCAGGCAGCGCCTCGCCGATCCACAGGCAGCTATTTACAGGAGGTCGACGTAGACCCATGACGAACATCGTCGTTTTGATCAAGCAGGTCCCCGACACGTGGTCCGAGCGCAAGCTCACCGACGGCGACTACACGCTCGACCGTGAAGCCGCCGACGCCGTGCTCGACGAGATCAACGAGCGCGCCGTCGAAGAGGCTCTGCTCATCAAGGAGCGCGACGGCGGCGAGGTGACCGTGCTCACCGCCGGTCCCGACCGCGCCACCGACGCCATCCGCAAGGCGCTGTCGATGGGTGCCGACAAGGCCATCCACCTCAACGACCCGGCCATGCACGGTTCGGATTCCATCCAGACCGCGTACGCACTCGCTGCCGCCCTCGGTCAGATCGAGGGTGTCGACCTGGTCATCGCCGGTAACGAGGCCACCGACGGCCGTGTCGGCGCAGTGCCGGCCATCATCGCCGAGTACCTGGGTCTGCCGCACCTGACGCACCTGCGCAAGCTCACGCTGGCCGACGGCAAGGCGACCGGCGAACGTGAGACCGACGAGGGTGTCTTCGGCCTCGAGGCCTCGCTCCCGGCCATCGTCTCGGTCACCGAGAAGATCAACGAGCCGCGCTTCCCGTCCTTCAAGGGCATCATGGCCGCGAAGAAGAAGGAAGTGCAGACCCTCACGCTGGCGGAGATCGGTCTCGATCCCGAGATCTTCGGCGTCTCCAATGCGGGCAGCACCGTCACGGGCGTGACCCCGAAGCCCCCGCGTACCGCTGGTGAGCGCGTCGCCGACGAGGGTGACGGTGGCAGCAAGATTGCCTCCTACCTCGTCAGCAACAAGATCATCTGATCCGCGCTCACGCGAACACCGCAGACATACCTAGGGAGAGAAGCAAGCAATGGCAGAAGTACTTGTGCTCGTCGAGCACGCCGAGGGCGTGCTGAAGAAGGTCAGCCTCGAGCTCATCACCGCCGCCCGCGCGCTGGGTGACCCGGCCGCAGTCGTCGCCGGTCCCGCCGGCACCGCAGCCAAGCTGCAGGAGGCGCTGGCCGCCGCCGGCGCCACCAAGGTCTACGCCGCCGAGTCCGACGACATCGAGGGCTACCTGGTGACCCCGAAGGTCGACGTTCTCGCGTCGCTCGTCGAGTCCGCCAGCCCGGCAGCGGTGCTCACCGCCGCCAGCGTCGAGGGCAAAGAGGTCTCGGGCCGTCTCGCCGCGCGCATCGGCTCCGGCCTGCTCGTGGACGTCGTCGAGGTCAAGGCCGACGGCTCCGCCGTGCATTCCATCTTCGGTGGCGCGTTCACCGTCGACGCCAAGGCCAACGGTGAAGTGCCGGTCATCTCGGTGCGTCCGGGTGCAGTCGACGCGCAGCCGCAGGCCGCCGCTGCCGAGATCGTGAACGTCGAGGTCCCGGCGCAGGAAGAGTCCGCGGTGAAGATCGTCTCGCGCGATCCCATCGTCGGTGGCGACCGTCCCGAGCTCACCGAGGCATCGATCGTCGTCTCCGGCGGTCGCGGTGTCGGCAGCGCCGACAAGTTCTCGGTCGTCGAGGAACTCGCCGACTCGCTCGGTGCCGCCGTCGGCGCGTCCCGCGCAGCCGTCGACTCCGGTTACTACCCCGGTCAGTTCCAGGTCGGCCAGACCGGTAAGACCGTGTCGCCGCAGCTGTACGTCGCGCTGGGCATCTCCGGTGCCATCCAGCACCGCGCCGGCATGCAGACCTCGAAGACCATCGTCGCGGTCAACAAGGACGAAGAGGCTCCGATCTTCGAGATCGCCGACTACGGCGTCGTGGGCGACCTGTTCAACGTCGCGCCGCAGCTGACCGAGGCGGTCAAGAAGCACAAGGGCTGAGTCGGCCCTTCGGCCGTCGTCGCGTAGCGGCCCGTCGTGACCCCGCCCCGGATTTCCGGGGCGGGGTCACGCGCGTTCGAGGGCCGGTCCCGATGCGACCGCGCCTAATCTTCATGTTCACGAACGATGCATCGACCCGACACCGCCTCGCAGCCGGACTGCCGTCCGACCTCGTTACACCTTCAGCATGACCACAACGTCGGTGTTGCATCGCACCCGTGAGTTTCCGGCCCCGGTGCTGTCCGGACCCCGATATTCGCTGATCGTCTCCGCGGATCCGGAGGACCGCGAGGAAGCGCAGCGACTGCGCCGGCGGGTCTTCGCCGCGGAGCCCGGATTCACACTTCCCACCGGTACCGGCGACCTCGACGCCGACCGGTTCGACGAGTTCTGCGATCACCTGCTCGTCCACGACCGGGTCACGGATACGGTGGTCGGCTGTTACCGGATGCTCTCGCCCGGCGCCGCACGGGCCGCCGGCGGCTATTACACCGCAACCGAATTCGACCTCTCCGCCCTGGATCCGCACGGCATGCGCGCGGTCGAGATGGGCCGGGCGTGCGTGGACCCGGCCCACCGTTCGGGATCGGTGCTCACCTTGATGTGGGCCGGGATCCTCAACTACCTGCAGCTCACCGGTCACAACTGGGTCATCGGCTGTGTGTCGGTACCGATGAGGACCGCACCGGGTGAGCCGTCCGGCGCCAACGTGCGCGGTGTCCGGGACATCTTGCTGAGCAGGCACGGTATCGCGCCGGAATCTCGCGTGCGACCGTTGAACCCCGTCGTGGTCGACGGCCGGGGACTCGACGAGATCGCACCGCCGGCCACACCGGTCATGCCTCCGTTGCTGCGCGGGTACCTGCGGCTCGGCGCCCGCATCTGCGGTGAACCAGCCCACGATCCGGAGTTCGGCGTCGCCGACTTCGTCGCCCTGCTGAGCCTGAAGGACGCGAACTCCCGTTACCTCGACCGGCTGCGCAGCGCCGCGGAACGTCGCGAAACCGGGCCCGCCGACGAGAATGCGGTGTCCGGATGACCGGACGGGTTCATGCATGGATGCCGGTGAGCCCCTGCGGCAGCGGTTGCCTGCCCTCCCACCAATCGCGTGTGAACTTGCTCACAGCCCTCGCGCGGTCGCTGGTCGTCCTCGTCGCGCTGGCGTCGGCACCGTTGCTCACTGCCGGACGCCTGCTTCCCGCCGAGCCGCGGCGCACCCTCCAGCGTCGGTATGCGCGCACCCTGTTGCGGTGCGTGGGGCTGCGTCTGACGGTCGTCGACCGGCGCGACCGGCGCGGCTACGACGGTGGCATTCTCGTCGTCGCGCCGCACGTGTCGTGGACCGACGTGCTCGTACTGACCGCTGTGGCGCCCGCCGGTTTCGTCGCCCGCGCCGACCTCCTCGAATGGGGTGTCCTCGGCTCACTCGCGCGGCGGATGCGCGTGATTCCCATCGATCGGCAGCGCCTGCGCCGGCTGCCCGAGGTCGTGGACCGGATCCGGGAGCGCTTGCACGCCGGGGAGCGGGTCGCGGTGTTTCCGGAGGGCACCACGTGGTGCGGACGCGCGTACGGAGGCTTCCGGTCGGCGCTCTTCGAGGCCGCGATCGCTGCGGAGTGCCCCGTCCAGCCGGTGGGTCTGCGTTATCTCGACCACGTCGGCGAACCCACGTGCGGACCGGCGTTCGTCGGCGACGAATCCATCGTCGCGTCGATGCGCCGCCTGATCCGCAGTCGCGGCACCGTCGCCGAAGTCGTGCTCGCGCCACTCGAATGGCCAGGTAACGACCGTCGCGACCTCGCTGCGCGGTGCGAACGGGCTGCGCGCGCGGACCGTCCGACGAGGATCGGGCACAAGATGCTGCTCCCCGAATCGACGGCCGCCGCCTCCGGCGAGGTGGGCGCCCGGTACGCGTGAGAGCCCCGGCTGCCCGGTGACCGCGGCAGGGACCGCCGCGCACCCGCTATCCTGGATCGGTCATGACTTCGCCTGCCACCGGACCGTCCGGCACCTCGAAGACCGTCTACCTCGATCATGCCGCGACCACGCCGATGCTGCCCGCGGCGATCGAGGCGATGACCGGGATTTTCACCACGGTCGGTAACGCCTCGTCCCTGCACGGTTCCGGCCGCGCTGCTCGCCGCCGGATCGAGGAGGCCCGCGAGTCGATCGCCGCCGACCTGGGCGCACGACCATCCGAGGTGCTCTTCGTCTCCGGGGGAACCGAGGCCGACAACCTGGCGGTCAAGGGAATCTACTGGGCCCGCCGAGCCCAGGATCCGCGCCGCCGCCGGATCGTGACGAGCGCTGTCGAACACCATGCCGTCCTCGACGCAGTCGAATGGCTCGTCGACCACGAGGACGCCGACGTGACGTGGCTGCCGGTCGATGCCACGGGTCGCGTGGATCCGCAGACTCTGCGAGCCGAACTCACCGCGCACGCCGACGAAGTGGCGCTCGTGTCGATCATGTGGGCCAACAACGAGGTCGGCACCATCATGCCGATCGCCGAGCTCGCCGCCGTGGCCGCCGAGTTCGACATCCCGATCCACAGCGACGCCGTGCAGGCCGTCGCGCACATCCCCGTCGACTTCGCCGCGAGTGGTCTGTCCGCCCTCACCATCGCCGCGCACAAGTTCGGTGGCCCGCAAGGTGTCGGGGCGCTGCTGCTCGGACGTCAGGTGCCGTGTGTGCCACTGGCGCACGGCGGCGGGCACGAACGTGACCTGCGCTCGGGAACCCACGACACCGCGTCGATCGTCGCGATGGCATCCGCGCTGCGCGTGGCGACCTCGGAGCTCACCGAACAGGCCGCGCGCCTCGTCGCGCTCCGCGACGCGCTCGTGGAGGGCGTCGAACGAGTGGTACCCGACGCGGTCCTGAACGGGCCGCGGCACGTCGGTCGGCTGCCCGGCAACGCCCACTTCACTTTCCCCGGCTGCGAAGGAGATTCGCTGCTGATGCTGCTCGACGCGGCGGGAATCGAATGCTCGACGGGGTCGGCGTGCACGGCCGGTGTCGCGCGTCCCAGCCACGTGCTGGTCGCGATGGGTTCGGACCCGGCCACCGCGCGCGGTTCACTGCGTTTCTCCCTGGGGCACACCAGTACCCGCGCCGACGTCGAAGCGATGCTCGGTGTGCTGCCGGGTGTGGTGAAACGAGCTCGCGCCGCTGGAATGGCGAGCGTCGGTGGACGAGGAGGTGACCGGAGATGAGGATTCTTGCGGCAATGAGCGGCGGTGTCGACTCGGCGGTTGCCGCGGCTCGCGTCGTCGCCGCCGGACACGATGTCGTCGGGGTGCATCTGGCGCTGTCGAGCGCGCCCGGCACCCTGCGCACCGGTTCAAGAGGCTGCTGCTCGAAGGAAGACGCCGGCGATGCCCGCCGTGCGGCGGATGTGCTCGGAATCCCGTTTTACGTATGGGATTTCGCAGACCGCTTCAAGGAAGACGTGATCGACGACTTCGTCGAGTCCTACGCGGCCGGCCAGACGCCGAACCCGTGCCTGCGCTGCAACGAGAAGATCAAGTTCTCGGCCCTCGCCGATCGTGCTGTCGCCTTGGGCTTCGATGCGGTCGCGACCGGTCACTACGCACAGCTCGAGGACGGCGTGCTCCGGCGAGCGGTCGACGCGGACAAGGACCAGTCGTACGTCCTCGCCGTGCTCACCGCCGAGCAGCTCTCGCGCGCGATGTTCCCGGTGGGGGATACCCCCAAGGAACAGATTCGCGCCGAGGCGGAGGCCCGCGGCCTGGCGGTGGCCAACAAGCCCGACAGCCACGACATCTGCTTCATTCCGTCGGGTGATACCCGCGCTTTCCTCGGTGCACGAATCGGCGTGCGCCCCGGAGCCGTCGTCGACGCCGACTCCGGACAGGTTCTCGCCGAGCACGAGGGCGTACACGGCTTCACGATCGGTCAGCGCAAGGGACTGGGTATTTCCGGTCCAGGCCCCGACGGCCGTCCTCGCTACGTCACCGCCATCGAACCCGAGACGGGCACGGTGCTGGTGGGTGGCGCCGAACGACTGCAGGTGCTGTCGATTTCCGCGGACCGGGCGGTGTGGACGTCCGGGACCGCACCCACCGGTCCCATCGAGGGTGTTGTGCAGGTGCGCGCGCACGGAGGGATCGCGCCCGCCGTGGTCGAGGCGGTCGGCACCGGCATGCAGGTAACGCTTCGCGAACCGCTGACCGGGGTCGCCGCCGGTCAGGCGGTCGTGGTGTACCGGCCGGATCCGGCGGGCGACATCGTCGTCGGCAGCGCCACGATCACCGCGACCGGGTCGGTCGCTACGACAGAGCCGCTGGGAGATCGGTGACGGCC
>NZ_JAUZMZ010000182.1:0-8816 GCF_036327435.1 Rhodococcus chondri
GTCTCGACCGGACCCGATGTCGCCACCGCCCGCGAACGCGCGACGCGGGCCGCGTCGCTGGTCCATCCGGTAGCACCGTGAGTGCCGGCGCGGAGGTCCTCGTCGGCCTCGTCATCGCGGTGGGACTGATCGGTATCGTGGTGCCGATCCTGCCCGGAACCCTGCTGATCTTCGGGGCGATCGCGGTATGGGCTTTCCTGACCGGCGGCACCGTCGCCTGGACGGTCTTCGGTATCGCGACAGCCGCGCTCCTTCTCACCGCGATCGTCAAGTACACGTGGCCCGGCAAGCGACTGCAGCAGGCGGGCGTGCCCAACCGGTCGCTCGTCGTCGGCGGGCTGCTCGGGATAATCGGGTTCTTCGTCGTCCCGGTGATCGGGTTGCTGCTCGGATTCCTGCTCGGCATGTACCTGTCGGAGGCGCAGCGGCACCGCACCCACAGCGGAGCCTGGCGCTCGACCGTGCAGGCGACGAAGGCGGTGGGACTGTCGATCCTCGTCGAACTGTTCGGCGCGCTCGTCGCCGCGGGACTGTGGCTGGCCGCTGTCGTGTTCTGGTAGGCCGGCTCCGAAAACGATTGTGGCCGAATGCCTCACCGATCGGTCGCCCGATGAGTGAGGCACTCGGCCACAATGCGAAAGTGTCGGCCCGTCAGGACTTGTTGGGCTCCGACGCGCGGTACATGTCGTCGCGCTCGACGACCTTCACGCGCTCACGTCCTTCGGCCTCGCCGAGGCTGCGCTCGTGCGCATCGAGGCGGTACCAGCCCTGCCACGTCGTGTACGGCAGCTGCTTGCCCTCGAGGAACGCGATGACCGCGTCCGTGTCCGGCTCTTCGGGGGTGTTGAGGCGGCCTTCGGCGCGATCGACAAGGAGGTTCGCGACGGTTTCGTTCGCGTCGCCCTTGGTGTGGCCGATGAGGCCGACCGGGCCGCGCTTGATCCAGCCGGTGACGTACGTGTACGGCAGGAACCGGTCCGGGCCCTCGGCGTTCTCGTCGGCGAGCACGCGACCGGCCTCGTTGGGCACGGTGCCGGCCTGCTCGTCGAACGGGAGCTTCGCGATGTTCTGCGACAGGTAGCCGACCGCACGGTAAACCGCCTGCACCTCCCAGTCGCGGAACTTGCCGGTGCCGCGGACATTGCCGGTGCCGTCGAGCTCGGTGCGCTCGGTGCGCAGACCGACGACCTTGCCGTCCTCGCCCAGGATCTCGGAGGGGGATTCGAAGAAGTGCAGGAACAGCTTGTGCGGACGGTTGCCCGCGTCGCGGATCGCCCAGTCCTGCAGGGTATTGGCGACCATGTCGACCTGCTTGGAATTGCGGCGGGCCTGCTCGGAGCCCTCGTCGTAGTCGATGTCCTCGGGGTCGACGATGACCTCGATGGTCGGCGAATGGTCGAGTTCGCGCAGCTCGAGCGGCGTGAACTTGGCCTGCGCCGGACCGCGCCGGCCGAACACGTGGACCTCGGTGGCCTTGTTGTTCTTGAGACCCTCGTACACGTTCGGCGGGATCTCGGTGGGCAGCAGTTCGTCCCCGGTCTTGGCGAGCACCCGGGCGATGTCGAGTGCGACGTTACCCACGCCGAGCACCGCGACCTTCTCGGCCTCGAGCGGCCACTCGCGCGGCACGTCCGGATGCCCGTCGTACCAGGACACGAAGTCGGCGGCGCCGTAGCTGCCGTCGAGTTCGATGCCGGGGATGTTCAGGGTCCGGTCGGCGTTGGCGCCGGTGGAGAAGATCACCGCGTCGTAGAAGCGCGCGAGATCTTCGAGAGTGAAATCGCTGCCGTAATCGAGGTTGCCCAGCAAGCGGACGTTCGGCTTGTCGAGCACCTTGTGCAGGGCGGTGATGATGCCCTTGATGCGCGGATGGTCCGGTGCGACGCCGTAGCGGATCAGGCCGAACGGGGCCGGCATGCGTTCGAACAGGTCGATGCTGACCCCGGGATCCTGCGCAGTGTCGGACTTCATGAGTGCATCTGCGGCGTAGATACCGGCGGGGCCGGCACCGACGATCGCGACGCGAAGGGGACGAGTCTGATCGGTCATCAGGGGATCAACTACCTCTTCGAATGTGCGGACGGACATGCTTCAGCTTAAGGCGTGGCCGCCCTCAGCGGGCGTGCGCAGGTGGCGCGAGAACGACAAGAATGGGCCGCAGATCGGGCCGTCGGGAGAATCGCGTCAGCGACAACACATGTGGGCAGACACGCGGCACAGATCGACGGCGAGACGTCGAACGAGGTGCGTGGAGGCCATGCACAATTCCTACCTCGAGAGGGTTTATTCGGCAAACGCGCCCCGACCGGCGGCGATCGGCGGGGGATAGGATCTGCCGCATGGCACAGCGCGGCGCACCCGAACCGGATCCGGACAGACGCGACATCGGAAGCATCGGTCCCTTCCTCGGGGCGGTGGCCGTGATCGTGATCCTCATCGTCGGGGTGGTGCTCGCCCAGGTGCTGTCGCCGGCCGGCGATGTCCTCGACGACGACGAGCGGATCAACCGGGCGGTCGCCGACTACGTGCGCGCCCACAACGAAGACGACACCGCGGTCCTCGACCGGCTCCGTTGCGAGTCCCTCCCGGCCGAGGAAGCGCCGCTCGCCGAGGTGGACGGCGACGTCGAGTTCGACGGAACCGGTGAGGTCTCGATCGACGGCGACCGCGGGACCGTCGAAGTGCGCACCGTCGTCGACGGCACGCGTGGAGCCGAGACGTGGCAGGTGACGCGTGTGGGCGATGTGTGGCGGATCTGCAGGTTCTGAGGCTCCCCGGGTACGCGGCACGCCGAGCGCTGTGAAAAGCTGTGCCGGTGAGCTACGCAGGTGATATAACGCCGCAGCAAGCCTGGGAGCTGCTGCGAGAAGACCCGGATGCCGTGCTCGTCGACGTGCGCACCGACGCCGAATGGAAATACGTCGGCGTCCCCGAGACCTCGCCGATCGAGCGTCGCACGCTCTTCGTCGAATGGGTTTCGTACCCGAACGGGGCACGCAACGAAGAGTTCGTCGAGCAGCTGAAAGAGGCCGGTATACATGGCGGTCCGGTGATCTTCCTGTGTCGTTCGGGTCAGCGCTCCATCGGTGCCGCCGAAGCTGCCACCGCCGCGGGCCTGACCCCTGCCTACAACGTTCTCGAAGGATTCGAAGGTGCACTCGATGCCGACGGGCATCGCGGTGGCCAGGGATGGCGGGCCGAAGGCCTGCCGTGGAGGCAGTCGTGAATGCAATTCCCCAAGGTGGCGCTTTCCACAAGGCGCTGCCCGACAATGTTCGCCCCGCCACCCTCGGGGTGCGCGGCGGCACCCTGCGGTCCGGATTCGAGGAGACCTCGGAGGCGCTCTACCTCAACTCCGGGTTCGTGTACGAGTCCGGCGAGGCCGCCGAAGCAGCCTTCACCGGTGAGGTCGACCACTTCGTCTACTCCCGGTACGGCAACCCCACCGTGAAAATGTTCGAAGAACGGCTGCGGCTGCTCGACGGTGCCGAGGGTGCCTTCGCGACCGCGTCCGGCATGTCCGCGGTGTTCACGTCCCTGGCGGCGCTGCTCGGCAAGGGCGACCGCCTGGTCGCGGCCCGCAGCCTGTTCGGCTCCTGCTTCGTGGTGTGCAACGAGATCCTGCCCCGCTGGGGAGTCGAAACCGTGTTCGTCGACGGTGAGGACCTCGACCAGTGGGAGCAGGCGCTGTCCGTGCCCACCACGGCCGTGTTCTTCGAAACACCGTCGAACCCGATGCAAACCCTCGTCGACGTCCGCAAGGTCTCCGAGATGGCGCACGCCGCGGGCGCGAAGGTGGTGCTGGACAACGTCTTCGCCACACCGCTGCTGCAGCGCAGCCTCGATCTCGGCGCCGACATCGTCGTGTATTCCGGCACCAAGCACATCGACGGGCAGGGCCGTGTGCTGGGCGGCGCGATCCTCGGCCCGGCGGACTACATCGACGGGCCAGTCAAGAACCTCATCCGTCACACCGGTCCGTCGCTGAGCCCGTTCAACGCGTGGACCCTGCTCAAGGGCCTCGAGACCATGCCCGTGCGGCTCGCACACTCGGTGTCGACGACGCTGAAGCTCGCGCGGTTCCTCGAATCGAACGACAAGGTGAGCTGGGTCAAGTACCCCTACCTCGAGTCCCATCCGCAATACGAGCTCGCGAAGTCGCAGATGAGCGGTGGCGGCACGATCATCACCTTCGAACTCGACGCCCCCGCGGGCGAGGGTAAGAAACGTGCGTTCGAGCTGCTCAACAAGCTGCGCATCGTCGACATCTCCAACAACCTCGGCGACTCCAAGTCGCTCATCACCCACCCCGCGACCACCACGCACCGCGCGATGGGACCCGAGGGGCGCGCCGCCATCGGACTGTCCGACGGTGTGGTCCGACTGTCGGTGGGTCTCGAAGATCCCGACGACCTTCTCGAGGATTTGGAGCAGGCACTGTCCTGACCTGCTCGTGCCGTGAGTTACGCTGCGGGTGCCCTGCCTTTTCATGCGGGGCACCCGCAGCGTTACGGTGAAGCCGGTGCAAGTCCGGCACTGTCCCGCAACTGTAAGCCCGGTCTCGCCGGGCAAGTCAGGTCAGCCGGCGCCGCGGGCACGTACTGGTCCTCGGACGAAGGACGGTTCCGTGCCGCAACTTTCCGAGTTGCAGCCGTACTGTTTTCGTCCTCCGAGTCACGGAGGATGGCTGTGCCCCTCACTTCCCGCCGGTTGCTCACCGCCGGAATCACCGCTCTGGCCCTGCTCGCCGCCGCGTGCGGCAACGCCGCAGACACCACCCCGACCGACGCCACCGCGGTGTCGGACACGCCGCAGGCGATCGTGTCGCTGAGCCCCACCAACACCGAGATGCTCTACGCTGTCGGTGCCGGCGACCAGGTCGTCGCGGTCGACGATCAATCCGACTATCCGGCCGACATCCCCGTCACCGACCTGTCGGGCTACACCCCGAACATCGAAGCCATCCTCGGGTACGAACCCGACCTCGTCGTCGCCAACGCCGACACCGCCGACCTCGTCGCCGGACTCGAACAGGCCGGCGTCGACACACTGATCCTGCCTGCCGCGGTCACCCTCGACGACACGTACGCGCAGCTCGAACAGCTCGGGGCCGCCACCGGCCACGTCGGCGAGGCCGCCGAACTCGTCGCGCAGATGAGGACCGAGATCGACGAGATCATCGCCGGACTGCCCGAGCGGGAAATCCCGCTGCGCTACTACCACGAGCTCGACAACACCTTCTACACCGTCACCGACGACACCTACATCGGTGAGATCTATTCGATGCTGGGCCTGACCTCCATCGCGACCGGAGGCAACGGCTACCCGCAGCTGTCGGCCGAATACATCCTCGAGCAGAACCCCGACGTGATCTTCCTCGCCGACAGCCAGTGCTGCGGCGTCACACCCGAGGGTGTCGCGGAACGGGCCGGCTGGAACGAACTCGGCGCCGTCCGCGACGGACGCGTCTACGCGCTCGACGAGGACATCGCCAGCCGCTGGGGACCGCGCGTGGTGGACTTCATGCGCGAGATCTCTCGGATCGTCAGCGCAATCCCCGCGGCCCAACCCGCACCTTGATCACAACGACGCCGCGTCGCCGCGCACTCGTGCTGGGTGGCGCGGCGCTCGTCCTGTTCGCCGCAATGCTGGTGAGCATCCTCGTCGGCCCCGCCGGACTCACGCCGCGCGGTGTCCTCCTCGACATCGCCGACGGGCTGCCGCTCGTCGCGGTCGACTCCGGTCTGTCGACCCGGCAGCAGGCCATCCTGTGGAACATCCGGATTCCCCGCGTCGTCCTGGGCATGCTGGTCGGTGCCATGCTGGCCATCGCCGGAGCTGCGTACCAAGGCGTCTTCCGCAATCCCCTCGCCGATCCCTACCTGCTCGGCGTCTCCAGCGGCGCCGGTCTCGGAGCGACACTTGCCATCGTCGTCGGTAGTGTCGCGGGATTCGCCGGAATCCCGGTCGCGGCATTCGCAGGCGGTCTGCTCGCGGTCGGGGCGACATACGCCCTCGGCCGCACGGTCGGCGGCGCCCGATCGGAAGTGGTCATCATCCTGGCGGGGGTCGCCGTCGCCGCATTCGCCAACGCCATCCAGACCTTCTTCATGCAGTTGCAGGACGACACCCTGCGCCAGGTGTATTCGTGGATGCTCGGGCGCCTGTCGCCGGACGGCTGGACCGATGTGGTCGTCGTACTGCCGTATGTGGTGGTCACCGTCGCGATCATCATGTTGCACCGGCGCACACTCGATGTGATGTCGGTCGGCGACGTGGAGGCCGCGAGCCTCGGTATCAATCCCGCCCGGGTGCGCCTGCTGCTGGTCTGCATCGCGACCCTCGGCACCGCCGCGGTGGTCTCCGTGAGCGGCCTGATCGGATTCGTCGGGATCGTGGTCCCGCACGCAGTGCGCCTGCTCGTCGGCCCCGGCCACCGCATGCTGCTGCCGTTGTCGCTGATGGTGGGTGCCGCGTTCCTCGTCCTAGCCGACGTGCTGGCACGCACGGTGATGTCCCCGGCCGAACTGCCGATCGGCGTGGTGACCGCCGCGATCGGCGCGCCGTTCTTCCTGATCGTCCTCAGACGAAGCCGAGGTGTGAAATGACCGGAGACCTCGCAGTGACGTCGTCGACCGCCGTGGCGTGCCGGCAACTGCGCGCCGCGCGCGGTGGTGTGGAGGTGCTTCACGACGTCGACCTGATGGTGCCGTCCGGATCATGGGTGTCGCTGGTGGGGCCCAACGGATGGGGAAAGACCACGCTGCTGCACGCCCTCGCCGGGCTCGTCCCCGCGACCGGCCACATCGAGGTGGCCGGTGCGACGCCGGAGCGTGCGTCGCGTCGGGCGATGGCACGCGCGGTCGCGCTGATGCCGCAGCGGCCGGTGGTTCCCGAGGGTGTCACGGTCAAAGAACTCGTCCACCTGGGCCGCACCCCCCATGTTCCGCGGTTCGGCTCCGAGACGGTCCGGGACCGGGACGTCGTGGACCGGGTGATCGAACGGCTCGAACTCGAGGAGTTCGCGCTGCGGCTCGCCACCGAATTGTCCGGAGGGGAACTGCAACGTGTGGTGCTCGCCCGGGCGCTGGCGCAGCAACCGCGGGTGCTGCTGCTCGACGAACCCACCAGCGCCCTCGACATCGGCCATCAGCAGCAAGTGCTCGAACTCGTCGACACCATGCGCACCGAGAGCGAGTTGACCGTCATCGCCGCGATGCACGACCTGACCTCCGCGGCGCAGTACGGCGAACGGCTCGTGCTGCTCGACCGTGGGCGGGTGGTCGCGGACGGTGCTCCCGCCGACGTGCTCACCGTCGAACGCATCGCCCACGTATACGGAGCGCGGGTGGAGATTCTCGACCGTCCCGCGGGGCGGGCCGTGCTGCCGCTCCGTTCGGCGCAGAAGGAGCACTGATGGAGGTACTACTGCTGGGAACAGGGGCGGCCGACGGCTGGCCCAATCCGTTCTGCAACTGTGCGTCCTGCGCCGACGCCGCGCAGCGCGGCGAGATCCGCGGACAGACCGCAGCGCTGATCGACGACGTGCTCCTGCTCGACTGCGGACCCGAGGCGCCGCGCGCGGCAGTGCGTCTGCGGCGGAATCTGGCCGGTGTGCGGTACATGCTGCTCACCCACGCCCACACCGATCATCTCGGGCCGCAGGCATTGCTGTTCCGCGCGTGGGCCGACGCCGGTCACGTCCTGGAGGTGATCGGCCCCGCCGATGCGCTCGATGCGTGCCGGCCCTGGGTGGGGCCGGACGATCCCGTCCGTTTCGTGTCGGTGACGGCGGGTGATCGGATCACCGTGGGGAACTACGATGTCGGTGTTCTTCCGGCCAGGCACAAGGTGTTTCGTGACGGAGACTCGGTGCTCTACGACCTGACCGGACCGGACGGCTCCCGCATCCTGTGGGCCTGCGACACCGGGCCGTTGCCCGCCGATTGGTTCGACCGGGTACGCGGTACGGCATTCGATGCGGTGTTCGTCGAGGAAACGTTCGGCGACCGGTCCGAGCTCGGCCCCGGACATCACGGCTTGCCGGAGTTCGCCGAAACCGTTGCCGCCCTCCGCCGTTGCGGTGCGGTAGTGGACTCGACGGACGTCGTCGCCGTGCACCTCGGTCACCACAACCCACCGATCGCCGAGCTACGCGAACGTTTGCGGGCGTGCGGGGCGCGTCCCGGCGCCGACGGGGAGGTGCTGTGTGTGGGCGCCGAACGGCCCGTCCATCGCACACTGGTGCTCGGGGGAGTGCGCTCGGGTAAGTCGCGGCACGCCGAGGAACTGCTCGCCTCGTATCCGACCGTCACGTACGTGGCCACCGGAGGGACGCATGAGGGTGACCCGGAATGGTCGCAACGTGTCGCGTTGCACCGGGAACGGCGACCCGATTCGTGGTCGACCATCGAGACCTCCGATGTGGCAAAGGTATTGCGCGACGCTGCCGGGCCTCTGCTCGTCGACTGCCTCGGTACCTGGCTCACCGCACGACTCGACCTGCACGGCGTGTGGAACGGTGGCGATGCCGCGGCTGTCGACGCCGACATCGACGACCTCCTCGACGCCTGGCGGCAGTGCCGCGTGCCGGTGGTCGCCGTCAGCAACGAGGTGGGCAGCGGGGTGGTGCCGGCCAGCGCCTCGGGCCGATTGTTCCGGGACATGCTGGGCCGGCTCAACGCATCGGTCGCCTCGGTGTCCGACACGGTGACCCTCGTCGTCGCGGGGATACCGGTGTCGTTGCGCTGACCACCGGTGCGCGTGCGTCAGGCGAGCAGTCGGTACAGCCCGATCAGGCCGACCACGACGATCAC
>NZ_JAUZMZ010000183.1:0-8760 GCF_036327435.1 Rhodococcus chondri
GGAATCCACGGCGACGAGCGGCAGGGTCTCGGCGATCCACGCGGCGACCGTCTCCTCGTAGTCGACGTCGCAGTCGACACGCGGCACGATGCGCTGCGCGCCGAGCTGCTCGAGCCGCATGTCGATGAGCTTGCCGGCCTGGCAGAACCCGTCGTAGCCGGTGTCGCCGAGCGCGAGGACCGCGAAGTCCATGCCCTCGAGCCGCGGTGCCGACTCCGCCGACAGCGCCTCCCAGAACAGTTCGGTGTTGTCGGGCATCTCGCCTTCGCCGTAGGTGGAGGTGACGATCAGCACGCGGCCGAGTGCGACGAACCGATCGAGGTCCATGTCGTCGAGCGCGCAGACGACCGGCGCGAACCCGTGGGTGCGGGCGGCCGCGGCGGCGTCCTCGGCCACGGATTCGGCGGTGCCGGTCTGCGAGCCGTACAGCACATGCAGAGCAGGCGCCGAACCCGCGGCGCCGGCCTGGGCGGGTGCGGTGGACAGCAGCCGGGTCTGCATGCCGGCGAGGAAACCGGTGAGCCAGGAACGCTGATCCGGGGTGAACGGTGCTTCGACGGGGATGAACGGAATGGTCATGCGGGGACTCCCGTGGTCGGGGCGACGAGGCCGGGCACCGCGTGGCGGGCGAACAGTTCCTCGTAGCCGGGCAGGTCGCCGAGCGCGTCCAGGTTCTTGCGGCTCTGCAAGAGAATCCACCCGTAGGTTCCGGGGGTGTCGACCGAGCGGACGTTGCGCAGCGCGAGCGCCTGCTTGTAGTCGGTCAGGCGCTTGTCGGCGACGAGTACCGCCAGTTCGGTGTCGGTATGCCCGGAGATCGCGTCGAGTGCGTACCGCTCGAGCTTGGCGACGAGGAAGAAATCCTCGGTGAGCAGCAGGTTGCGCGCCGCCTTCTGCACGGCCGGGTCGGCGGCGCCGGTGGCGCCCGGCACCTTCTGCAGGGCCATTTCCTGCGCGGCCGCGAGCACCGTGTAGTTGTTCAGCAGCGCATACATCGTCTCGGTGTCGGTGCCGTCCGGGGTGGCGCCCCCGGCGACCGGGACACCCGACCGGTAGCTGTCCTTGAACTTGCGGACCTGATGCGCGACGAGCGCGGTCGCGACCTCGGAGGAGAGTTCCTTGCGGGTCGCGGCGGCGAGGATCTCGTCGGCGTCCTGGTACTGCAGCAGCGCCCGGGGCATCCCGTACACGAAGCGGTGCTGCTCGGTCTGCCAATTATCCAGCAGGAAGCGGGCTTTCACCGAGCCGGTGGCTTCGACGTGCAGGTGCAGCAGGTGCAGCACGGCAGCGTTGTGGACGGGAGCCTGCGGGTCGTCACCGGTGATCGAGCCGAGCACGATCGAATCGGCGCTGGCCTTGCCGGGCAGCGCGTTCTCGGGGTCGTACTGGTAGACGAACCCGCCGGACATGCCGTTGCCGAGTCCCTTGCCGAAACCGCCGAGGTTGAGTACCGCACCGTTGGTCATGTACTCGCACGCGAAGTCGCCGACACCTTCGACGACCGCCGTGGCACCGGAATTGCGCACCGCGAACCGGTCGCCGGCCTCACCGTGCACGAACAGGCGGCCGCCGGTCGCGCCGAACAATGCGAAATTGCCGATCAGGACGTTGCCGCCGCGCTCAGGGACTGCACCGCCGGGGCCACCACCGGGCGACCGCAGCACGATCTGCCCGCCGCACTGGCCCTTGCCGACACCGTCGTTGGCGGTGCCGGTGTGCTCGAGCCGCATGCCGTCGTTGCAGAACGCGCCGTAGGACAGGCCCGCCGAACCGGACGTGGTGATCGTGACGGTGCCGTCGCGCAGCCACCGGCGTCCGCGCTCGTCGGCCAGCACCGACGGCAGGTTGCCGAGCTGCTCGTGGCACAGCATCCGTTCGAGGTCCACGGCGAGCTGCGCGCCCACACTCTTGTTGCTGTTGGTCAGCCGGATTCCGCCGCCGAGCGCGACGGTGAGCTCGCACCGATCGACGAGCGCGGTGCGCAGCTGCGTCATCCACTCGTCGTCGAGGGAGTAGTCCTTCTCCAGATACACGGGGTTGTCGACGTGCACCTCGGGTACCACGGTGAGCATCGCGCGCAGATCCAGCTCGCCGACGCTCGACGGGTGGTCGAGCAGATGCAGTAGATCCGCGCGGCCGCGTGCATCGCGCACCGACCGCAGCCCCAGCCGGGCCAGCAGCTCGCGGGTTTCGTGCGCGATGTTGAGAAGGTACTGTGCCATCGCCCGCGGATCACCGTTGAACACCTCGGGATTGGTGGTCAGGCCTGCGGGGCATTTGACGTTGCAGTTCTTCGCCATGACGCAGCCGAGCATCATGAGCGCGGTGGTGCCGAACTCGAAGCTGTCGGCGCCGAGCATCGCGGAGGTGATGACGTCGGACGCGGTCTGGTGTGCGCCGGAGCAACGCAGAATCACCTTGTCGCGCAGACCGTTCGCGCACAGCGCCTGATGAACCTCGGCGACACCGATCTCGGCGGAGCGGCCCGCGTACTTCAGCGACGTCACCGACGCCGCACCCGTACCACCGGTGTTGCCGGCGACGTTGATGACATCGGCACCGGCCTTGGCGACGCCGACGGCGATGGTGCCGATGCCTTCCGACGACACGAGTTTGACGACGACCCGCACCCGCGCGGCCTTCGCGTCGTGGATCAGCTGCGCGAGATCCTCGATCGAGTACGTGTCGTGGTGCGGGGGAGGGGAGATCAGCTCGACGCCGGGGGTCGCACCGCGCGCGGCGGCGATCTCGACGGTGACCTTCTTCGCGGGCAGCTGTCCGCCCTCGCCGGGCTTGGCGCCCTGCGCGATCTTGATCTCGATTTCCTCGAGCATCGGGTCGGCGAGGTAACCGGCCCACACCCCGAACCGGCCGGAGGCGAACTGCTTGATCCGCGACCCGCGGATGGTGCCGTAGCGGGAGATGTGCTCGCCGCCCTCACCACAGTTCGACATGCCACCGACCATGTTGGTGCCGTGCGCGACGGCCTCGTGCGCGTTGGAGTTGAGCGCGCCGTGGCTCATCGCACCCGAGGCGAGGGTGCGGGTGATCTCGTGGGCGGGCTGGACCCGGTCGAGGGGCACGCTCGGCGGCGCCTGCCGGATCTGCCCGAGGTAGTCGGCGGCCTGACCGACCGCGTGCGCGGTGACGGTGTCCCCGTAGCAGCGGTAGCTCACGAGCGAATCGCCGAACCGCGCAACGAGCGACTGCGCGAGCGCCTCGGGCCGGGTCGGGTCGTCGGCGAGAGGCCCGGTCAGCCGCAGCACGAACTCGTTGTCGCCGACGCGCGCCGCGGACAGGCCGCGGACGAGCACCGAGTTGTTGCCGTACCGCGCGAACCGGCCCATCTCCCTGCGGAAGTCGTCCGCGGTGGCCGCGAACGTCACGTCGGCGGGCAGCGCGAGAACATCGCGCAGCGCGGCGGGCCGGCGGGAGCGTTCGTCGGCCATCGTGCGGGAGAACGCCCGGTAGCCGGGGGTGATCTCGAACCGGTCGATCTCGTCGGTGGTCAGCGCCCGGAAGCCCGCGTAGCGGTAGGCGTCGTCGTCGAGTCCATGGGCGTCGGACAAACGGTGCAGCGGCAGCAGGCGCAGCGCGTCGGTCAGGTCGGGTTCGGCCTCGCGCTCGGCGGGCAGCGCGAGGAACTCCTCGGTCATGTCGACGAACCCACGCACTGCGGTGGTGCCGTACGAGTGTCCCGCGCCCTCGGCGCGTTCCTTGAACAGGCCGAGGAGTGGGACGTCCTTCTCGGTCGAGGCGGTCAGCGCGCGGCGGTGCCAGTCGGCGACGGCCTGCGCGATGGTGGTGAAACCGACACCCCCGACCGGGGTGGCCACGTTCGGGAACCAGCGGCGCAGCACCTCGTCGCCGGTGTCGAGGTAGCTCGGTTCGAAGAACTCCCCGCCGATGTAGGACTCGACGGTGCACAGTCCCACCCGGCCCATCGTCTTCATCAGCGACTTCTCGGCGGCCTTGCGGAACTTCAGGAAGGCGGCGTCGGCGTCGGCGCCGTACTTCTCCTCGGCGCGCATCTGCACCGTCAGCGGGTACACCGCGGCGGCACCGAAACCGAGTGTCGCGGCGATGTGGTGCGACGAGAAGAGTTGGCCGGATTCGACGATGACGGACACCCGCAGCCGCACACCCTCGTCGATGAGCCGCTGGTTGGCGGCGGCGACGGCGAGGATCATCGGCAGCGCGGCGCGGTCGGCGGCGACGTGCCGATCGGTGAGCACCGCGATACCACCGGTCTCGCGGGCGAAGCCGGCGATCCGCTCGGCGACACCGTCGATGGCGGCGGCAAGCGCGGCGGCGTTCGCCTTCGTGTCGTCGAACACCGGTGTGTAGAGCATCTCGAATCGCTGCACCGGAGTGCCGGACTGTTCGCGGATGCGCAACATGTCGAGGTGCGTGAGGATCGGGGTGGGTACGACCACCTGCTTGGTGACCGACGAGTCCTCGCCGCCACCCGGCCGGGCACCGAGCGCCACCCGCAGCGTCATGCCGTCGGCCTCGCGGATCGAATCGAGCGACGGGTTGGTCACCTGCGCGAAACGCTGCGAGAAGTATTTGGCCACACCGCCCTCCTGATCGGAAAGGGCGTTGATGGCGTTGCCGTATCCCATCGCCGAGATCCGCTCCTGCCCCGACGCGAGCATCGGGTCGAGCATGAACCGGAACGATTCCTGGTTGAGGGTGTACGAGACGTACCGCTGGTGACGCTCGAGATCGCCGTTGTAGCGCAGCGGTGATCCGGCCTTCTCCGCCGGTACGGGAGGCAGCGCAGCGAGATCGCGACGGGCCCCGTCGACGAGAGTTGCGTAATCCCGCTCCGCGGCGAGCATTTCGAGCGCCTCGACGGTGCCGTAGGCACGGCGCGTGCGGTGGTCGAAGTAGAGCATGCCGCCGGCTTCGATGCGGCCGCGACGGCGCACCGCCTCGGGTGCAAAGTCGAACTGGCCGGCCTCGGAGGTGACGGCCAGGTACTCGTCGGTCTCGACGGTGCGCAGCGGACGCAGGCCGAGGCGGTCCAGTCGGGCGCCGACCACGGTGCCGTTGCCGAAGATCAGTGCGGCCGGGCCGTCGTTCTTCTCCTCGTAGAGCGAGAAGAACTCGAGCATCGCCCGCACCTGCGGTGACAGGGTGGTGTCGTTCTCCCAGGCCGGGGGCATCATCTGCACGACGGCGGTGACCAGATCGAGGTCACCGAGCACAATGCGTGAGGTGAGGGTCTGGTCGAACCGGCAGCTGTCGGACTGTCCCGGAGGCCGGATGATGTCGCGCCCCATCGCACGGGCCAGTGCGCCCTCGAACAGCCGGTTCTTGCGGTCGGTGTTCAGTTCGCCGTTGTGCGCGATGAGCCGGAACGGTTGTGCCATCGTCGGATGCGGATCGGTGTTCGTGGAGAACCGGGTGTGGAAGAACAGCGTGTGCACCGTGTGCCGCGGATCGGTCAAGTCGAGGAAATAGGGGATGACCTCGTGAGAGTTCAAGCGGCCCTTGAGAACCTGGGTATGCGCTCCCAGCGACAAGGGATACAGGCCCGCCAGCGCCGGCGCGGTGTAGGCGTGGGATTCGATGGCGAGCAGGACGTCGTGCAGAATGCGGTCGAATTCGATTGCCGACGTGCATGATCCGGGACGCTCGAAGATCCATTGCCGGATCGGCAACTGGTGCTTCACGGCCGCGGGGCGGAGCACGCTGTTGTCGACCGGAATGTCGCGGACGGCCAGCACATCGATTCCCACTGCCGCGAGGGAGGCCGCGATCAGTGCCTCGGCATCGGGGTGTGCTGCCGGATCGGTGGGAAGAAAGAAGTTTCCGACACCGAAATCGCCTGCCCAGAGCGGCTTTCCGGTGACCGCAGAGAAGAACTCGACCGACAGATCGACGTTGACGCCGGCGCCGTCACCGACACCTTCCGCGGACATTCCGCCCCGATGGGGGATCACGCACAGCGCTTCGTGGCCACGCGTGAGGATCTCGTGGGTCGGGATACCGTCCTTGCGGGTGATGAACCCGACTCCGCAGCTGCTCTTGTCCAGCGTGTGGTCGTACAGTCCGGTATCGGTGGCGTGCGTCAACGGACGGCCCTCCTCGGCGAATCGAAGTCGGTGTCGTTCGGCGAGGGATGCGGTGCGAAAGTGTGCGTTGCATAGACCGGTGCCGGCGACCGAAATGAGAAGCAGACATCGTTGTCCGAATGCGCCGAGCGATGCGACGTTGAAGCGCGCGAGCAGCGTCGTCAATTGTAGCCTACGTGTTACCCCCACACTTCCGCGTTGTGCGTCACAGCTGCGCCGATGAAGTAGACACGACTGTGTGCAGATTGGTTGGTGAGGGCTCGGCGTCGAAGTGTGGCGTGGGTTACGCTCGCGCCGTCGACCGTTCCGAGCGTGAGGGGCTACACCTATGACCGAGGTTATGGACCGCACCAAGATCTACATCGACGGCCAGTGGGTCGATTCCGACGGCACCGGCCGCATCGAGGTTTTCGACCCCGCCGACGAGAGAGTCATCGCCATCGTCGCCGAAGGCACAGCCTCGGACGTCGACCGTGCTGTCGCGGCCGCCCGTGCCGCATTTCCGGCATGGTCGGCCCTGTCCGGTGCCGAGCGCGGCGCCTACCTCGAGAAGGTTTCTGCGCTGGCCAACGAGCGCGCTGCCGAACTGACCGCGGTCGTGTCCCAGGACATGGGGATGCCGACGAAACTCGCGAAGGCCATCCAGGTCGGTATGCCGCTGAAGAATATTGCGGCCTATGCCGCACTCGCCGGCACCTACGATTTCGATTCCCAGGAGATCGGCAACGCGCTGGTGGTGCGCGAACCGATCGGAGTGGTCGGAGCCATCACGCCGTGGAACTATCCGCTGCACCAGGTGGTGCTCAAGGTTTTCGCGGCGTTGGCCGCCGGCTGCACCGTCGTCCTCAAGCCCACCGAGGTCGCGCCGCTGGTGACATACGCGCTCGTCGACATCGCCGACGAGGCGGGGCTGCCCGCGGGCGTCTTCAACCTCGTCAGTGGGTACGGACCGGTCGTCGGAGAAGCGATCGCCGCGCACCCCGACGTCGACATGGTCTCGTTCACCGGTTCCACCCGTGCCGGCAAGCGCGTCGCGGTCGTCGCGGCGGAGACCGTCAAGAAGGTCGCGCTCGAGCTCGGCGGCAAGTCCGCGAACATCATCCTCGACGATGCCGACCTCACCGCCGCCGTCACCGACGGCATCGGCAAGTGCTTCCTCAACTCCGGTCAGACCTGCACCGCCCTGACTCGGATGCTGGTGCCTGCCGAGCGGATTCCGGAGGTCGCCGCGCTCGCCGAGCAGGTGGCCCGCAACTACGCCGTCGGACCTCCGTCGGAACCGTCGTCGGTGCTCGGCCCGCTGGTCAGCGCGGCGCAACAGTCACGGGTGCGGTCGTACATCGACAAGGGCGTCGCCGAGGGCGCCGAACTCGTGCTCGACGGACGCGAGACCGGTATGGAGAGCGGATACTTTGTCGGTCCCACGGTGTTCTCGAACGTCACCGAGGACATGACGATCGCGCGGGAGGAGATCTTCGGCCCGGTGCTGTCGATCATCGGTTACCGCGACGAGGACGATGCCGTGCGCATCGCGAACGACAGCGAGTACGGGCTCTCGGGTGGCGTGTGGTCGGGCGATCCGGCCCGCGCCGAGGCGGTCGCGCGGCGGATCCGCACGGGCCAGATCCACATCAACGGCGGCGCCTTCAACACCGATGCCCCGTTCGGCGGATACAAGCAGTCGGGTGTCGGTCGTGAGGCAGGTGTCTTCGGGCTCGAAGAGTTTCTGGAGATCAAGACGATCCTGCGTTGATCCCCGACCCCGCTGGGGTCGACAAGCACGCGTAGTGCGCCGCGCGACACGCGTAGCGCACTACGCGTGACATTCCGCACCTCCCGAGCGATGGTCTAGTAAGAGCATCGACATGCAGGAAGAAGCGGGACATGTATCAGCCGGAAGCGGACCTGAACATCGGCACAATCGGTACCGACCCGAGCTTCGGAGCGGAGCCCGCGGGCGTCGCCGAAGGACGTCTCCGCGAGATACTCGAGGGCAAACTGCCCGAGCTGGCACCGTGTGCGCGATTGCTCACCGGCAACCGCCGCATCGATCCCGTGCTCTTCGACCGCGCGGTGGCCCGAGCCGCCGCGACGTGGCGTGAGCCGGTGGGACCCGAGCTGTGCGTGTACGTGCTGTCCTGGTTCGTGTACCTGTCGCAGGCGCGCCGCCCGCACGGCCGGCCGCGGCATTCCTTCGACTCGCACGACACCGTCCTGTTCGGCGCGTTGTCGCCGCTCGAGCAGGTCGCAATCGTGCTGGCCGCGTACGACGAGGTGCCGCCCGAGCGTGTCGCTGTGGTCGCGGGCCGGGCGCTGGCCGAGTTCGAGCTCGAGGCAGGAGCAGGGCCACTGTGGCCACGGTGAGCCCAGGGTTCCGGCCTGCGCCTGCGGACGCTCCTTCCGACCGACACAGCAGAACCCCGTACCGACGAGGCGGGACGAGGGTTCCGTGGGCAGGCTAGCGGCGTGTGCGGCCCAGGCGCAGCAACGTCATCGCGAGGGTGCGACCGTCGGCACCCAGTTCGGCGAAGCGGTCCAGGACTCCCATTTCCTGGGACTGGGCTTCGCGGGTTGCGCTGCACATCCGCGCCGCGTCGCCGATCTGCTCGGACAACTCGGAACGTCGCTTGATCGCGTCGAGGATCTGTGCGTCGAGCTCCTGGAGCTGGTCGAACAT
>NZ_JAUZMZ010000184.1:0-8681 GCF_036327435.1 Rhodococcus chondri
CAGGCCGACTCGTCCGCCCTGCTCCGACCCGACACGGGTCGGAGCCCGGTCTCAGATCGGATCGACGACCAGCAGATGTGCCCAATACGATGCGACGTCGGCACCGAGGTAGGGCAGCAGGGCGTCGAAGATCAGATACGACATGCGGGCTCCTTCACTGATTGCGATCCGAGATGCCCGGCCGACGGTACCAGCCGCACCGGCGCGCGACTTGCCCGAAACGGGCCGCCTCATCGGGCACACTGGGGTCATGAGTGACGACGGGTGGTACTACGACGTGAGGACCCACAAGGTGAGCCAGGGCAAGGACCCGCATGCTCTCAACCGGATGGGTCCGTACCCGGATCGGGAAACGGCCGAACGGGCACTTCAGATCGCCGCGGAACGCAACAAGGCCGCCGACGACGCGGACGATGCCTGGAACAACTGACCCACAACTACATCACCGAGGAGAACCCACCATCGTAGTGAGCACGCCCATAGTCGTCGCGCCCGCGATCGACTTCGGATCCGTTCGTGCCGAATTCGGGCTCGAGGAGAGCTTTCCCGCCGAAGCACTCGCGGAGGCGCTCGCACACACCGACCGGTTCGCCGGGCACCGCGACGACCGCACCGACCTGCCCCTGGTGACCATCGATCCGCCCGGCTCGATGGATCTCGATCAGGCGTTGCACCTGGACCGCACTTCGGACGGATTCGTCCTGCACTACGCGATTGCCGATGTCTATGCGGTCGTCGAACCCGGTGGGGCCCTGGACGCCGAGACCCACCGCCGCGGCCAGACGTTCTATCTGCCCGACGGATCCGTTCCGCTCCACCCGCGCGAGCTGTCCGAATCGGCCGCGAGCCTGCTGCCCGGCGCTGTCCGGCCCGCGGTGCTCTGGCGCATCGAGACCGACGAGCACGCCGAACCCGTTGCGGTGACGGTCCGGCGCGCACTCGTGCGGTCGGTGGCGCGGCTGGACTACGCGGGTGTGCAGCGCGACGCGGACGCCGGTTCGCTGCACCCTTCGATCCGAGCGCTTCCGGAATTCGGCAGGTTGCGGAAAGCGGCCGCACTCGCGCGCGGCGCCATCGAACTGCGCTTGCCCGAACAGGATGTCGTCCCGGACGGCGACGGCTGGAAACTCGTCCTGCAACCGCGTACGGAGGCCGACGACTGGAATTCGCACGTATCGCTGCTGACCGGAATGTGCGCTGCGAACATGATGATCGAAGCGAAAGCCGGTCTGTTGCGCACACTTCCCTCGGCCGATCCGGAGGCTGTGACCGCGTTGCGTCGCACCGCGGCGGCGCTCGGAGTTCCGTGGCCGGCGGATCTGACGGTCGGGGTGTTCCTGGCAGGGCTCGACGCGAACGATCCGTCGACGCTCGTGCTGATGAGCGAAGCACCGACTCTGCTGCGGGGCGCGTCGTACGCGGCGTTCGACGGCGAACTCCCCGACGCGACACTGCACGGTGCGATCGGCGCGCCCTACGCGCATGTCACCGCGCCGCTGCGCCGACTGTCGGATCGGTACGCCACCGAAGTGTGCCTGGCGGTGTCGTCCGGCACCGAGATCCCGGTGCACGTGCGGGACCGGCTCCCGACGTTGCCGAAGGTCATGTCCTCGTCGGACACCCTCTCCGCAAGGATCGCGCGCGCTTGTATCGACTTGGCCGAAGTGCGCGTATTGCAAGACCGAGTCGGCGACGAGTTCGCGGCCACAGTGCTCGCGGAGGCAACCGACCGCCGGGACGCGGAGGTGTACCTGCCGTCGGAGATGGTGATCGGCCGGTGCGCCGGTGCACCGCCGGAAGGGCAGCGCGTGCGGGTGCGACTCGAAGTCGCGGATCCGGAGACCCGCACGGTTCGGTTCACGTATGCGTCGTAACGGCAGCGGCCGACGACGGGCCGTCGTCACGGCACTCGTGGCGGCGGTGTCCGTCGTCGCCGTGCTCGCGCTCGGAGTGTGGTGGCTCGCCCCCAACCGGTACCTGCCGTGGGACACCGCACCGTTCCCGGACATCGACGCGGCGGTGCTGTCGCCGCAGCAGGTGACCGTTGTCGAATTGCTCGCGCGCGAACATGCGCAGCAGCGACCCGGCACCTTCTACGCCGAGGGTGTCGAAGAGGAGTGGTGCGCCGATTTCGTCAGCTGGATCATGCGCGAAGCCGGTGCGCCGCTGTCGAATCCGCACTCCGGTCACTGGCGGATACCCGGGGTGTACACCCTGCAGGAGTACTACGAGCAGGACGGCCGATTCGAGCCGGTCGGATCCGGCTACCGGCCCGACGTCGGTGATGTCGTGCTGTACGAGAACACCGCCGGGTTCGGTCAGCACACCAACATCGTCGCCGATGTGGACGGGGACACCGTAACCACGGTGGGCGGCAACGAGTTCCGCAAGATTCGGGTGCACACCCTCGACTGGGCCGGCGACTCCGCCATCGTCGGATTCGGCCGGCTCACGCCGTGAGATCCGTCATCTGAACCGGTCCGTGGCCTCCACCAGACGATGAGTGATACCCGGTTCGTTCGCGGCGTGCCCCGCGTCGTCGACGATCGTCAGCTCCGAGCCCGGCCAGGACTTGTGCAAGTCCCATGCACTCGCTGCCGGACAGACCACGTCGTATCGCCCCTGGACGATAACGCCCGGGATGCCGTGCAAGCGATGGGCATCGTGCAGCAGCCGACCGTCCTCGAGGAACCCGCGATGAAAGAAGTAATGGTTTTCGATGCGGGCGAACGCCAACGCGAACCGGGGTTCCGACGCCTCGGCCACCCGTTCCGGATGTGGGAGCAGCGCGCTGGTCGCGCTCTCCCACGTCGACCACGCGACCGCCGCGTCGAGCGCGACCTGCGGGTCGGGGGAATGCAACAGGCGGTGATAGGTGTCCACGGGGTGCTCGCCGGGATCGGCGCCGACGAGGGGAGCGCAGAACTCCTCCCAGCGGTCGGGGAAGATGTGCCCGGCCCCGCCGTTGTAGTACCAATCGATCTCCGCGCGACGCAGCAGGAAGATGCCCCGCAGGACCAACTCGGTGACCCGTTCGGGACAACGTTGTGCATAGGCCAGGGCCAACGTGGAACCCCACGACCCACCGAACACCTGCCAACGGTCGATCTCGAGGTGGATGCGCAGCCGCTCGATGTCGGCGACCAAGTGATCGGTGGTGTTGACGGACAGATCGGCGCCGTCGGCGACGTGCGGTAGCGCCCGTCCGCAGCCCCGCTGATCGAACACCACGATCCGGTAAGCCTCCGGATCGAAGAATCGGCGATGCATCGGGGCGGACCCGCCACCGGGGCCGCCGTGAAGGAACACGACGGGCTTTCCGCGCGGATTGCCGCTGACCTCCCAATACAGTGCCTGATCGTCACCGACATCGAGCATGCCGTGCGCATGCGGCTCGACGGGTGGATACAGCGTGCGCAGTTCGCCCATCAGAACCCGACCAGGGCGGATGCGAGATCGGGGATCTCCAGAGCGGTGAGTGCCTCCTGCCGGACATCGGCACACTGCTCGGAGGTGATGGTGTCCACGCGCGCACGGTCGCGGACGAGCGCGATCAGATCCACACCGTTGGCCGCCGCCCACTCACCGACCAGAAAGTTCAGGCCCGGCTTGCTCATCGACGGCGTGTAGGTCCGCCAGTTCTGGAGTTGCCCTTCGATGCGGGTGCACAGATCCGCTGCCTGGGCCTCGGTGACGCCGCCCGGCCCGACCGCGGGCGTCGAAGGATTCTGCGCCGATACGGAAGCGGGTGCCGTCGTGGTGCTCGACGCGGTGGGGTCGGGTGCGGTGCCCGGCGCGCACGCGCCGAGAACACCGATCATGGCGGCGGCCACGGCAGTAGAGACCTGTACGCGGCGGGTTCGGTTCATGGATGTGCACCTCGCGGTTGGGGGTTCGGCGTGTCGCCGTCGAGTGTGCCATCGATTTCTGCGGTGGAAGTCGGTGCTCTCCTAAGCTGAGGCGCGCAGCGTCCGAAAGTCGAGAGGCCGTGCTATGTCGGATTCCGATCGCGATCGTCGAAGCAGGGACACGTCATGACCTGGGCCATCGTCGTCAACCTCACGCTTGTGCTCGTCTTCGTTCTGCTGGGTGGGGCATTCGCCGCGGCAGAGATCGCACTGGTGTCGTTGAACACAGGACGGGTCCGCGCCCTCGAACGTCGTGGCCGCCGCGGTGCACGGGTTGCCAAGCTTGTTCGCGAACCCAACAGATTCCTGGCTGCCGTGCAGATCGGGGTCACCGTCGCCGGGTTCTTCTCCGCCGCCTACGGGGCGTCGGCAATCGCGCCTCGTGTCGCTCCGGCGCTCCACGACGGCGGGCTCCCCGCCGGAGCGGCCTCCGCCGTGGCCTTGGTCGTCACGACATTGGTTATCTCGTACCTGTCGCTCGTCCTCGGTGAACTCGTGCCCAAACGGATTGCGCTGCAGCGCGCCAGTGGCGTCGCGCTGCTCACCGCGCCCGTACTGGACCGGTTCGCCTCGCTGGTCCGGCCCGTGATCTGGCTGTTGTCGGCGTCCACGGACGCTGTCGTTCGGTTGCTCGGCGGTGACCCGACGATGACCGGTGAAGAGGTCACCCACGACGATGTGCGAGACATGGTTCTGCACACGGCCATTCCGGAGCGCGAACGCACCCTTCTGTCGGAGGTGTTCGATGCGGGGGAGCGGAGCCTGTCGGAGGTGATGACACCGCGTACCGCGGTGCAGTTCCTCGATGCGACCATGTGCGTCGCAGACGCGCGCGAGGTCGCGCTGCACGCCGGCCACATCCGATATCCCGTCTGCGCGAAATCGGTCGACGACATCGCGGGGGTGGTGCACCTCCGCGACCTGATGCTGGCGCAGGAGTCGGGCACGGTCGGGCAGGTGTGCCGCCGTGCGCTGCATCTGCCGTCGACGATTCCCGCGCTCGCAGCCTTGCCCGACCTTCGGCGGGATGCTCAGCAGTTCGCCGTGGTCGTCGACGAATACGGCGGCACAGCAGGAATCGTGACTCTCGAGGACATCGTCGAAGAGATCATCGGTGAGGTCGGGGAGCAATCGGTGTCGGTGGCCGGCGATCTCGCTCGCGGTGGCGAGCAGTGGGTGGACGGACTCGTCCATCTCGGGGATTTTCACGACGAGACGGGCCTCGCGCTTCCGGACGGCGACTACGAGACGGTCGCGGGGTTCGTGCAGGACCGCCTGCAGCGGATTCCCGAAGTGGGCGACAGCATCGTTTTCGGAGAGCACCGCCTGATCGTCGATTCGCTGGACGGTCGGCGGATCTCCAGGGTGCGCTTGGTTCTCCTCGACGAGGAGGACCCGCACACATTCCCGGGTTGATGGTCACACCGGTGCGGGCGAACGTCGGATACGCGCCGCCACCCATTTCTCCACTTCGGCCACGACGAACACCAACAGGCCGGCCCCGAGCACCTTGCCCCAGTCGGTCGGTGACAGAGCTGCCGAGCCGAACACGGCCTGCATGAACGGGGCGTACGTGAAGAGCAGTTGCAGGGCAGCGCACGCGGCGATGGCGCCGAGCGCGTACCGATTGCCGAACAACCCCTCCCGATCCAGCACGGACGTGTAGATGCGCCGACTGTTGATCAGGTAGAACATCTCGGCCACCACGATCGCGTTGACCGCGAGGGTCCGGGCCACTTCGACGGAAGTGCCGGACTCGAGCTCCCACAGGAACAGCCCGAGCGAACCGGTCATCATCAACACCGACACCATCGCCACGCGCCACACGAAGAACGGGGAGAGTAGTGATTCGTCGGGTGGACGCGGAGCGCGTCGCATCACCGTCTTCTCGGTGGGTTCGAAGGCGAGTGCCAGGCCCAGGGTGCTCACGGTGGCCAGGTTGATCCAGAGCACCTGCGCGGGGGTCAGCGGAAGGGTCAGCTGGAACAGGATTGCAGCGATGACCACGAGAGCTTCACCGCCGTTGGTGGGCAGCATGAAGAGCACGAATTTCTTCAGATTGTCGTAGACACCGCGACCCTCGCGCACCGCCGCGGCGATGCTGGCGAAGTTGTCGTCCGCCAGCACCATGTCTGCGGCTTCCTTGGCGGCTTCGGTTCCCCCCTTGCCCATAGCGACGCCCACATCTGCCCGGGTCAGGGCCGGGGCATCGTTGACACCGTCCCCGGTCATGGCCACGACGTGACCGTTGTCCTGCAGCGCCCGGACCAGACGTAGCTTGTGCTCGGGGCTGGCACGGGCGAACACATCGGTCTCGGCAACGACGCGGCGCAGCGCGGAATCGTCGAGGACTTCGATCTCGGCGCCGGTAACCGGACGTTTGCCGACGCCCAGCCCCATCTGCGCCCCGATCTCGGCGGCGGTGTCGGCGTGGTCCCCGGTGATCATCTTGACGGTGATGCCGGCTCGGTGGCATTCCCGTACCGCCACGACGGCCTCTTCCCGGGGCGGATCGATGATGCCGACCAGAGCGAGCATCGTGAATCCCCCGCAGGCATCCTCGAACTCGATCGTGCCGGTGCCGGCCTCACGGTCGCGAAACGCCAGGGCCAGCACCCGGAGTCCCTGGGCCGCGATCTCCTCGGAGCGGCGGGCCCAGTACTCGGTATCCACAACGTGCGCGACGCCGTGCGAGTCGAGTTGACGGCTGCATGCGGCGAACACCACTTCGGGTGCGCCCTTGAGGAAAATTCTCTCTTGCCGGGCATCGTCGTGGCGGTGCAGCGTTGCCATGAATCGGTGTTCCGACTCGAACGGGACGGCGTCGAGCCGAGGCCATGAGGTCGAGGCCGCCTCCTGGGTCAGGCACGCCTTGCGTCCGAGGACCAGCAGGGCCGCCTCGGTGGGATCGCCGTCGATTTCCCACGAGTTGTCTGCCTCGAACACCCGCGAGTCGTTGCACAGCACACCGGCCCGGATGGCCAGTTCCAGAGCCGTGTCGGTCGCCGGGTCCACGGAAGTGCCGTCGTCGGTGGTCAGATTCCCGGCCGGAGCGTAGCCGACGCCCCCTACATCGACGGTGCGATGCGCGCACACGACCTTCTGCACGGTCATCTCGTTGCGGGTCAGGGTGCCGGTCTTGTCCGAGCAGATCACCGTCACGGAGCCGAGCGTTTCGACCGCGGGAAGCCGGCGGACCACCGCATTGCGACGCGCCATCCGTTGCACCCCGAGGGAAAGGGTCACCGTCATCACCGCGGGGAGCCCCTCCGGGATCGCGGAGGCTGCGAGCGCAACCACGAGGGCGAACATTTCGGACGGTGTCTCGCCTCGCCAGAAGACACCGAGAACGAATGTCAGCGCCGCGGCGAGCAGGATCACTGAAGCGAGCCAGCGCCCGAACCGGCCGATCTGCCTCAGCAGGGGGGTGGTGGAGTTCGGGATGCCCGACAACAGCGCGTTGATCCGGCCGAGTTCGGTGTCGCTGCCGGTCGCGACGACCACCCCGGCACCGTGCCCGAATACCGCGACGGTGCCGGCGTAACAGGTCGATTTCCGGTCGCCCAGTTCGGTGTCGGGATCGACCGACAGCGTCGTCTTCTCGACGGGCATGGATTCGCCGGTCAGGGCGGACTCGTCGATCCGTAGTTCGCGGGCCCGGACGAGACGCAGGTCTGCCGGTACCCGGTCGCCGGATGTGAGGCGGACCATGTCGCCGGGTACGAGGTCGGCCGCCGCGATGTCCACGATCCGCCCGTCCCGGTACACGCGGGTGCGCGGCGCGAGCATCGCGCGGATCGAGTCCAGCGCGGATTCGGCGCGACCCTCCTGGATGAAGCCGATCACGGCGTTGATGACAACCGCACCAGCCAGGACTGCGGTGTCCACCCAGTGGCCGAGGAATGCGGTGACGATCGCCGCGACCATCATGACGTACAGCAGAACGTTGTGGAACTGGCGTAGCAGACGCCACCACCAGCGGTCCGAACGCGACGCCGGCAGAGTGTTGGGGCCGCATTCGCGCAACCGACGAGCCGCTTCCTCGGAGGAAAGACCGGTTGCTGCGGTGTCGAGACGGGTGAGAGTTTCACCAGGCTCGAGGGCGTGCCATGGCTGACTCATCAATCGAACATTACCCAAGGTGAATAGTCGGCGACCCCGCGAGGGCGGACGTCACGGGACTCGCCGAGGTACCGCCGGCATGCCGGCGGTACCTCTGTGCAGGCACTCTCAGAAGGAATGTTCCGGGCCCGGAAAGCTGCCCTGCGCCACTTCGGCTGCGTATTGCGCTGCAGCCCGGCGCAATTCGTCGCCGACCGCACCGAACTTCTTGACGAACTTGGCGGTCTTGCCGCTGGTGTAACCGGCCATGTCCTGCCACACGAGCACCTGGGCGTCGCATTCGTTGCCGGCACCGATGCCCACGGTGGGGATGGTGAGTTTGCGGGTGACCTGACCGGCGATCTCGGCGGGCACCATCTCCATCACGACGGAGAACGCGCCGGCTTCCTGGACGGCGATCGCGTCGGCGATGAGCTGCTCGGCACCGTCGCCGCGGCCCTGGACGCGGAAGCCGCCGAGGGTGTTGACCGATTGCGGGGTGAACCCGATGTGCGCCTGTACCGGGATGCCGGCTGCGGTGATGGCGGCGATCTGCGGGGCCACCCGCTCGCCGCCCTCGAGTTTGACGGCGTGCGCGCCGCCCTCCTTCATGAAGCGGATCGCGGTGGCCAGTGCCTGCTCCGGCGATGCTTCGTAGGTGCCGAACGGCAG
>NZ_JAUZMZ010000185.1:0-8670 GCF_036327435.1 Rhodococcus chondri
ATCCGCCGGGCCTACGGATTCCACAGCGCCGAGAACGCACTCGCGATGGTCATGCTCACCTGCGGACCCGTCACCCTTGACCTCCCGTACCACATGGGCACCCATCCACATTCATGACAAGAGAGCCTTTTAAAGTTTCTCGCATCGGAGACAGACGAAGTGTTGACCGATGTCGTCGAGTGATTGAACGAGCAAACGACGGGACAACCGGCACGACGCGCCGGTGGTCTATAACTGGCAATCCATGTGGCGCGCCGTTCCGTGTGGTGTCGAGTCGAGGGCTCGGTGGCGAACCAGAGGTGGCGAGTGGGGTGTTGGGTGTCATCGGCCAATTTTTGTGTCCTGCAAACAGGAACTGGCCAGTTCCGGAGGTGCCGATGACCCATATGCGGTTGGTGCCGCCTGGCTGCCGGGTACATGTGGGACTCCGAGCGGCAATCAGCGCCCCACTGCTGAGCAAGGCCGGTCACGGTGACACCCATCCACCGAAGTGACTCTCGAGAGCCGTAGCGACAGCAATCGTCACATGGTCCTTGCCCGCTGCGGCAGCCACCTGAACGCCGACCGGCAGGCCGCGTTCGTTCAGCCCGAGTGGTACTTCGGTGGCGGTCATGCCGAGCAAGTTGAACAGAGCGGCACCACCGAACAGCCATGGTCGGCCCAATGTTGCATTGTGCAGCGGGGCCGGTCGTGGTAGCGGCGGATGCATCATCACACCGTCGCCGACGACCTCTGCTACCTCGTCGGCCAAATCCGATGCGATCGAGTCGAGTCGACGACCGAGCATCCTTGGTGCCGAACCGAGAAGGTGATCACCCACCATCGCCAATCGAAGTTGAAGGCTACTGGCGCGCAACCACGCTGGAGTTCGGTGGGCAGCTCCGGAGACGTCGAACGAATCGAACAGCGCCGTGACCGGCGACCCGGCGTGGCGTCGGAGCTCGGCCAAGTAGCTCGACATGAGACGTCGTATAGCGGGCATTGGTCGCCACTGCACGTCTGCACCGAGCTCGGCGAGTGCAGTGCCCGCGGCGTCTCGGGCCTCGCGTACCGAGCGATCCATCGATCGTAGATACGTCGACCCGGTCGGAATCACGACGCGTAGACCGTTCATGTCGACCGATTCGATGGGCTTGCACCGGGTTCCGTCGTCGTCGGCAAGAATGCGCAACAGCGGCATCAGATCCGAGGCCCGTCGGGTCATCGGACCCAGAGTTTCCAAGCTACTGAGCTCGCCGGTCCTGGACACCGACGGGATCTGCTCGGTCGCCGGCACCAGACCGGGTGATGGTTTGTGGCCGAAGATGCCGCAGTAGAACGATGGGATGCGGATCGAGCCACCGGTGTCGCCGCCCACACCGAAAGGGCTGCCACCGCCGCCGATAGCGGAGCCCTCGCCGCCGGAAGAACCACCCGAAACGCGACGGTGATCGTACGGGTTCGAGGTCCGTCCGTAGACACTGTTGGTGCTTTCGATGCCAAGGCACATCTCGGAGGTGTTCGTGACACCGACGATGATCGCTCCTGCGTTCCTGAGTCGTCGAACGACAAGGGCATCGGATTCGGCGACAACACCTGCGCGACTGGCGAGGCCGGCGGTATGGGGCATCCCTGCCACTGGAATGGACTCTTTGACCGTGCATGGCACCCCAGCCAACGGGCGATCTGCCGCAGTAGTGGACGGGCCCGCATCGACGTGGTCGGCTTCTTCGAGGGCGGCGGCGAACCGGTCCCGCGCGATGGCACCGTCCCCGGCCCGCACGAGAAGGGTCCCGATGTGAAACGCGACCACCCGGCGAGAAGTCGTGCGCCCTGACCGAATCGCATCGGCGAGTTCGATTCCCGACGCCTCGCCGATCCACCTGTCGGTTACTCGCACAACATTTTCCGATGCCACGCCTAAAACCCTCTTTCGATCGTTCGCGACCAGTCCGATTCGTGTCCGGCGGTCCTGGATGTCGGTGGAGCCGCAGGAAGGGTGAGCGCGCCGCCACCGACTGGCCCCTGGAGCCGATGACCGCGTCACTTGCGTGAGGCGATTGCCGTTCGACGTGCCCAGGTGGGAGGTGCGTTCGGGTTGGTCCACGTCGACGCGCCTGTGGGACGACGCGGGCTTTCGGCCTTGCTGGCCCCGTCAGCGCGAGTGTTGTTGGGGTGCCAGTGAGTTTCCGGGGGCGATGCGACCGCAGTTCGTCGGTGCCGGCTTGTTGTCGAAGCGGTCGAGGAGCCATCCGACTGCACCGGGGAACCACAGTGCGGCTCCGGGAATGTGGCTGATGGTGTTGTACTCGTCGTACTGCACGGTCACACCTGCGTCGCAGTACTTGTTCATCAGTGCGCGGACGTCGCCGGCGACCATGATGCCGTCGCCGGGGCCGGTGCCTACCGGGCCCGGTTGGGTGCCTTCGAGAATCCCGTTCGATGCCTGTGCGACGAACATCGGGACGGTGGGGATGGGGGCTTGGCCCATGTTGATCTTGTTGACCACGTCGACGTACTCGGGGACGGTGTTCGGGTCGGTGTATTCCGGCTTGACCAGGTCCGTCCATCGCAGTCCGGGATATTGGAGGAGGACGTTGAGGATGGATGCGTCTTTCAAGTGCGCCATGATTTCGCGGCCGTAGTCGTTGATGTAGGGGTCGAAGTCGATTCCGTACGCGCGTCCTATGCCGATGATGGCCATGCCGACCACTCCGCCCCAGGTGATGCTGCCGCTGGCGTAGCGGAGGTTGTTCGCCGGGTTGACCAGCAATCCGCCCTGGGCTGCACCGATCAGATTGTCTGCGATGTCGGGTGCGTAGTCGGCCGCCATTATTGACGCCCAGTTGGTGGCGATGGCACCGCCGGAGTATCCGAGCAGACCGATGCGGGAAGAGTCGGTGACGCCGCTGCCCGGTACCTGTTGTGCAGCGCGCAGCGAGTCCAGGGTCATCATTCCGTACTCGGGGCCGGCTGCGAAGTCCGCGGTAGGGCCCTGGGTGTCGGCGAGAACGACGGTGTAACCGAGAGCCAGGAACGGGGCGATGACCGTGCCTTCGCC
Organism: Rhodococcus chondri; assembly: GCF_036327435.1. Lineage (NCBI taxonomy): Bacteria > Bacillati > Actinomycetota > Actinomycetes > Mycobacteriales > Nocardiaceae > Rhodococcus > Rhodococcus chondri. The sequence continues at coordinate 3,041 of NZ_JAUZMZ010000185.1, forward strand.
GGATACCGCGGAGCCTCCGACACCGACGTTCCGTCCGCTCGGTGTCAGAGACAGCAGGGGTGTGTTGCCGGCGATGGCTCGGGACGGCCCGTCGTCGGGGTTGAGCGAGTCGTACGCCGATTGGTAGGAGATGACCTTGTCCGGTTGCGCGTTCGGGGGCCGCAGCACCGAGGTGACGTTGGCGGACGGTCGTCCCTGCGCATTGGTCGATCGGTACAGGATCTGCACTGCATCGAGTGGGGTCGCCACATTGAGCAGGTGATAGGGGACGGTGCGCACACCGAGAACGGATCCGGGCGCATACCCCTCGAGGGGGGCCGTGCCGGTGTAGCGGAAGAAGGGATCGTCGACCGGCTGCGCGGACACCGCCGCTGCGCCGTGGGTGAGGATGGCGGCGGCGAGGCTGAGGATCAGGAGCGAACGAGTTTTACGGAGCACGGTGTCACCTGTCTGTTGAGCTAGTAGTGGACGGCGCACAGTGTTGTCGTGGCCGGGGAAGGGTTGTCGAAGGCACGATGCGGTTCGCGTGCGCCGCCGGGTTTATCGAGTGGCCCATGGGTCCGTTCGCCGCCACAGGGTGGGTAATTCGACGAGGCGTACACCGTCACGCCGGGCGCAATCGGACAGTGTCTTTATCGAGGCGTCGAGGTCATCGAACGCGTACGGAAGCGCCCGTAGTGGTGCGGTCAAAGGTCTGAAGAAATCGTCCCAGTGGGTGAGGATCACAGTGTGTGCTCCCACTGCTGTGACCGTCTGAGCCCAGTACTGTTCGATATAGCTGCGAGATTGGTGACCAAGTTGCCCGACGGCCAGGTATGCGACGTCGGCTGTGCGACCGGAGAGCATGTTCGACCGAAAGCCTGCACTGCTGTGCACGAGCGCGGTCTGAGCACTTGCGTTGTGGGCGACGAGGATCGACCATGCCGCACCGCACTTGTACGCTTTGACCCGAACGGGTTGAGCGAGAGCGCGATCTACCGCCCCGTGCATCCGGTTCGGGGTCGAGTGCTCTGATTCGACGAACGTCAGCGTGTAATGCCCCAGCTCCAGTTCATCGCCTGGTTGTACTGTTGCGATCCGGCTCGGATGTAGCTCGGCTCCGCGACCGATCAGTGCGGTCGATTCATCCCCGACGAGCACCGCGCCGGTGCGTTGCGCGACGAGGGCCGAATCGAGAGCGTGGTCGTAGTGGCAATGTGCGCAGACCACAGCATCGAGAGTGTCGATACCTGCTCGTTTCAGGGCGTAGTCGACCCGAGCGGGGTCCGTTCGCAGCGGTGTCAGCAGCGTCCGCGTCATCGATGGCCGGGAGAAGAATCCGTCGGTCAGGATGGCTGATTCGCCGTCGTCGAAGAGCAGGGTGGTGACGCCGAGGAACGACACGGTGACCGCCGAGGCGGGCGACGACGATGCCGCCGGGGCCATTGCCTCGTGTGCGCGCAGGTTGGGTCGACCCCATCGCAGTCGCATCGTCATGCCTGCTCAACGAGGGCTCGGCCGGCTTGCCGGCCGCTGAAGATACAGCCGCCGAGAAAGGTGCCTTCGAGGGAGCGGTATCCGTGCACACCGCCGCCGCCGAAGCCGGCGATTTCCCCGGCTGCCCACAATCCCGGCACTGCCGTACCGCCGGTACTCAACACGCGCCCATCGAGGTCGGTTTGTATGCCGCCCAGTGTTTTTCGGGTAATGATGTTGAGTCGCACCGCGATCAACGGCCCGGACTTGGGGTCGAGGATCTTGTGCAGGGACGCTGTTCGCGCGAGTCGTTCGCCGCGGGAGCGACGCGAGTTGTGGATTGCAGATATCTGCAGATCCTTGGTGAACGGGTTCTCGGTTTCGCGGTCGCGGGCCACGATCTGACGTTGCAGCTCGACTCGGTCGATCAGATCGTCCCCGGTGATCTTGTTCATCCCGTCGACGAGTTCGGCGAGGGTATCGGCGACGACGAAGTCCTCACCGTGCTTCTTGAACGCCTCCACCGGTCCACTTGCGCCCGGCAGGACCCGCCCGAGCACCAACTTGAGGTTCTTGCCGGTGATGTCAGGGTTCTGCTCAGATCCCGACAGGGCGAACTCTTTCTCGATGATCTTCTGAGTGAGCACGAACCACGAGTAGTCGAATCCACTGTCCTGGATGGCTTTCAAGGTTCCGAGAGTGTCGAATCCTGGGAAGTTCGGAACGGGAAACCGCTTGCCGCGGGCATCGAACCACATCGACGACGGACCGGGAATGATCCGGATCCCGTGATTTTTCCAGATGGAATCCCAATTCTTGATGCCCTCGGTGTAATGCCACATTCGGTCTTTGTTGACCAGGCGCCCACCGGAGTGTTCGGTGATGCCGAGCATGCGGCCGTCGACGTGCTCGGGGACCCCGGAGATCATCGAGGCCGGGGCCGCACCGAGCCGCGCAGGCCAGTTCTCCCGCACCAGATCGTGATTTCCGCCGATTCCGCCCGCGGTCACCAGCACCGCTCCTGCGTGTAGTTCGAAGTTGTCGACTTCGGTGCGGCTGCTGCCTGCGCCGCGCTCGGACGCGCTGGGTTCGAGAATTGCGCCCCGGACTCCGTCGACGACGCCACCGGTCATGGTCAACTCATCGACCCGGTGGCGGAATCCGAACCGCACCACACCCTTGTCTGCAGCTTCTCGCACACGTGCGACAAAGGGTGCGACGATGCCTGGCCCGGTTCCCCACGTCAGATGGAAGCGCGGAACCGAATTGCCATGTCCTTCAGCGAGGTAACCGCCGCGCTCGGCCCAGCCCACAATCGGAACCCACCGCACGCCGTGGGCGTGCAACCACGATCGCTTCTCACCGGCGGCGAAGTCCACGTAGGCCCGCGCCCACTGGTGGCCCCAATAGTCTTCACCGGCGGGATCGTCGATACCTCGATCGAACGTTGCACTGCCCAGCCAGTCCTGCCACGCCAGCTCGGCGGAGTCCTTGATGCCCATCCGGCGCTGCTCAGGAGTGTCGACCATGAACAGACCACCGAGGGACCAGAATGCCTGCCCGCCCAGATTCTGCTCGGGCTCCTGATCGAGCAGCAGCACCCGCTTGCCTGCGTCGGCCAATTCTGCTGTCGCCACCAGACCTGCCAGTCCAGCACCGACCACGATCACATCTGCGTCCATCATCCGTCTCCTTCGTCCAACAGGACTATTGGCACTTTCCTGATCGCACCCTGCTCGGCGCAACCTCTCCCCGCATGCTCTACACCGAGAAAGTGAGCAGGCCGGGGTTGAGATAGTCCGTCGGATCCGACATGAATCGAAGCTCAGGAGGGGAGTCGAGACGCGCGAGTTCAGCGCGCAACGGTGCCTCGTAGGTTTCTCCCCGCGCGCTGATGCCGGGTACGAAGTTGTCGTGGTGTCCTGGGACGAACAGTCGCGCAGCGACCGCTTCCGCGTACTCGCGCGGATCCCGAAGGCCGTTTGTGAATTGGCCGAAACCCTGAATTGCTCCCAGATGCACATCCGTGGGGGGGAGTTCGTGCAACTGGGTCAGCACCTGAGGAGCTCGTTCGCCCAACGGTCCGGCGGTGTCGTGCCAGAGAACGGAGAACCCAGGTATCCGGAACTGGTACAGGATGCTTCCACCCTCCGCGTCGAACACGTGGCGCGCCAAACTGGTCGCGTCGTCGAGTTCGGGAGGATGCGCAGCGATGTCACTGGTATTGGGGGTGGGGAAGAATGGAGGCGACCCTTCCGGGCCTTGTTCTGGCGCAGTAGGTGTCGAGTGCAGATGCCGGATGGCGGTGACCGATACATTGCCGGCTTCGACGTCGCGGCGATCACCTACCGGAGTTGCGGCGTCCCCCAGTTCGATGAAGCGCACCGCTCGGGTGTCCACCGACTTCCGCACTGCCGCACAATGTTCGGCGCTACCGTAGACTGTCGCACCCGAAGCCTCGGCGATTCGACCTGCGTCCGCAGCGTGGTCGAAATGACCGTGCCCGATGAAGATCGCGTCGGGCCGAAGGTCAGCGACTTCGTCGGGATCTGTCGGTACGTAGCCCGAGACCGTCCCGCGCGGAATCCAGGCATCGAACACAAACACCGATCCGTTCATGGCCATCGCATAGGTGGTGCAGCCGAGCCACGTGATGACAACTCGGTCGGCCCGAATGCCGCCGGTGCCCGAATCGACGTTGCTCGCACCGAAGAACCGCTGCCTGGCAGCGATCGATCGCGGTTCCAACCTCGGCGGCGATTGCGCTGAAACATGGTCGACGCTACCGAATGCGAATGCCATGCCGGCCCCGACGAGACCGCCCAGCACTGTTCGCCGCTGTACGGTTCGACTCTTCTTCGTCATGGGCTCGTCTTTCGTGAGATCGGGGGGCGCGGGGCGGTGTCTACCGCGGGTGCTTCGGAGGTTCCGCGGGATACCGCATAGCCGAACACTGTGGCAAGGAAGTACATCAGGATCGAGTAGACGGCAGCAGGGATTGCGACCTCTGCACTGCCGAGCACGCCGAGCGCGATGGTCAGCGCCACCGTCGTGTTGTGGATACCGACCTCCATCGAGGTGGCGATCGCTTGCGGGCGACCGAGTTTCAGCACGCGGGCTGTCGCGTAGCCGAAAGTCAGGCTCGCCAGGCAGAAAAGTCCGGTGACCAGGCCGACCTGGCGCGCGTACTCGGCCACATTCTCCCGCTCGGACAACAATGCGCCGATCGAGACAAGCGCTAGCACCACAATCGAGAAGATCCGGACCGGGCGGTCGGCGCGCGCGGCGAACGTCCGGGTGAACCGGCGCACGACCATGCCTATCGCGACAGGTATCAGAACGATCGCGACGACTTGCAGTACTTTTCCGAATTGCAGGCCGACGTCGCCGTCGGCACCGAAGTACCCGATCGCAAGATTGGTGATGATCGGGATGGTCAGGACGGCCAAGACTGAATTTATGGCAGTCAGCGTTATGTTCAGTGCGACATCACCCCGGAAGAGGTGGCTGAACAAATTCGCGGTCGTGCCGCCCGGCGAGGCCGCCAACAGCATGACGCCGACGGCGAGCAGCGGATCGAGCCCGAAGAGTGTGACCAGTCCGAACGCCACCGCGGGTAAGACGAAAAGTTGCAGAACCAACGCGACCATGACGGCCTTGGGCTCATTCACTACTCGACGAAAGTCGCCGGTGGTCAGAGTGAGACCCAGTCCGAACATTATGATCGCGAGGGCGATCGGAAGCCCGATGGTGATCAAGCCGGATGAGTTCATCGAATTCTCGCACTGCCGGTGCTGATGCTGGTGCGAGCCGGGGTCATCAACTCGACGGCGAGGTAGCTGTCGGGGCGGAGTGGGTCGAACAGATGGATCACCCGCAGCAAACCCCGCCGCAGCGGGGACACCTGTGGAGTTGCTCCGCGCTCAGCCATGCTGTTGCTCCCGATCCGTGTAGTGCTCAGAGGTGCAGAGTCGGGCCGCTGGACCGGTGATCTACATGAAGGTGCGCCTCCGTTCGGTACAGTAACGCATTTAAAACAGAACTGCACTGAGGTTTTCTCAGTAAGTTGATCTTGCTGGGATGGGGTCGTACCGGATCACGAAGGGACGCAGGGCCCCTGGTAGGACTGGATTTGCGAAGATCGAATCCGAACCAGAGGGCCCCACGTGATCACC